>NZ_JBNNQX010000006.1:0-151089 GCF_050276055.1 Alkalihalobacillus sp. NPDC127517
TCATCCGCCCTACTTCAGCCTTCATATGAGATTTCTGTCCGTCAGTGCGAGTGTTTGCCTCGGGCTTCCTTCAGATTCCACCTCGCGATGGACACCCTTGCCGTCAGCTAACAGTTCCTACTGCCAAGCCTGTAGTGGACTTTCACCACCAAGTTATCACCCATGCTGGGCGCACACACAAATAAGCCTGCAAGAATGACACTCTTGCAGGCTTAAAACGATTGTACGTTATTTCTTTAAAGACAGTTGTAATAAGGTTTCAACCATTTCCTCATATGGTAAATCAACTTCTTTGCAGGCATCCGGAAATAAACTTGTAGGCGTCATTCCAGGTAGAGTATTCACTTCAAGAATAACTGGTAGCTGCGTTTCATCTTTAGGTACAATAAAATCAACTCGGGAATAAACCTCACAACCAAGAGTCTGATGAGCACGAACGGCATGCTTTTGCACATACGCAGTTTGCTCAGCGCTAAGTCTTGCAGGAATGATATGTTCGCTACCACCAGCCGCATATTTTGCCTCATAGTCATAATATTTATTTTTAGGCACAATCTCGATAACAGGCAGGGCTTTTTCTTCACCTTTCTCACCAAGAACTGCAACCGTTACTTCAGTGCCACCGATAAATTCCTCAAGCATAATCGTTTCATCAAATTCAAATGCCTGTTTAATGCCAGCCATTAACATTGACTCGTCTTCGGCAATGGTTAAACCAATGGTTGAGCCTTCCAAGTTCGGCTTCACAACGATCGGAAAATCAAGCTCAGCGACAAATGCTGACGCGTTAAACGAATGCTTCATTAAAATTTGCTCTTTGGCGACACGTGTACCTTCTTTTTCAAAGAACATTTTTGATTTTGCCTTATCAAGAGCGAGAGCTGATCCTTGAACCCCAGATCCTACATATGGAATCCCTAAAAGATCTAATAAGGCTTGAACCTTCCCGTCTTCTCCAAAACGACCATGAAGGGCTATATAAACGATATCTACGTCTAATTGAATCACGTCATGTAGTCGATCAGGATGAAAATCAATCCCTGTCACTTCATGACCCTTACTTTTCAGGGCTTCCATTATTCCTTTTCCAGAAGATAGCGATACCTCACGTTCTGCTGATATTCCACCATATAAAACGGCAACTTTCATTTCATCCACTCTCCTGCCTAGCTGTTCTTTTTTACTCTATTCGCCATTCCTAATAGTGAAACTTGTCAGGCAAAAAATCAACTATTATCTTTTAAGGTTGATAAAAATCCATCTTTTCGACGATTTCAGTCGCCTCTTCTGCTGTAAAATCTCCATCAAAAGTCGCTAAATACTGTAATTCATCTTCTATCCAGTTTATTGTTATAAGACTTGGATCATCAACTAGCAATGCGTGTTCATTGCGGACTGTTGTTTCCTCTTCAAGACCTAAAACTTTCTCTAGCCCATACTCATGCTCAATATATAGCTCCAGAGTCCCGCGTTCATCCACATAATTAAGTGTCATTGTATAATAATCATCAAACATATAATCTTCTGCCATATAGCTTGAATCAAGTTGCATCTCATTATCTAATACTAAAAACGGAATAGGAAACGCTTCATTTGCTTCAGTAAGCGTGACTGCTTCCGCCGCGAAACGATCTATAAAGTTTTCCTCTGGAAAATTTTCTTCGTTTTCTATTACAAATGTGTCATCAGGGAATGTCGATACAGTTTCAAAGAGAGTAGCCTCACGTTCATACACATCGTCTCCATCTTTAATTCGATCTTTTAAGATAACCCATGTCTTCGAATCAACCCATAAGTCAATTTCTCCAATGAGGTCAATGTCATGCTCTTCCTTAATGTCAAAACATAAATGATACGTTTTTCGATCAAGCACATCCTCTGTGCCTTCTAGTTTGATATCAAATTCACCACTATAAAATGTAATGATCTCATGCATCGCTTCATTTGGAGATGGTGATTGATTCACATTTGTTGATGAAAAATCCGAATATATAATCGTTTCATCCTCATAGTCTTTATGGATTGTTTGCTCATCATAACGAACCGAAACATAGGATAATGCATTATTTTCATATGTCTCCGTTCGATAATTTCCGAACTCATCTCGCCATTCCACTAATGTATTAGGGTTTTCTTCACCATTTGTTGTTGAAGCAAGTTCAAGATGATAAGCTTGTTGATTTTCATTATTTTCAAAAGTCTCAAAGATAATATCCTCCGCTTGCATTTCTTGGAAGCACCCTGTTAATAAAGCACTCCCTGCAATAATTGGAATTAAACGTTTTATCATTCCTCTTCGTCCTTTCTTTTCAGGCTGTCTGACAGGCATGGAATAGAAAAGTAGAATGTACTTCCTGTGCCTTTAGAATACACATGCATGGAACCGTCGTGCTTAGTAACAAGCTCCTGACAGATTGATAAGCCTAAGCCTACACCTGTTGAATGATTTTGTTTTCTTGCATGCTCAATTTGATAGAATGACGAAAAAATTCGCTCTTGCTCTTCTTTTGGTATCCCGCTACCACGGTCTGTCACTAGAAAATACAATCGATCTGGTTGATAAGCAACAAATGTCGGTAGGTATGAGCTTTGGTTTGTAATCAATATTGAAATCTTCCCGTCCGTATCAGAATAACGAATGGCATTTGTTACCAAGTTGTCCATCACTTGAATCAGCCGGTTCACATCACAACGAACCATTGCTTGTTCGACAGCTGTAGTCAGAGAAAACGTAACAGAACGGCCTTGTTCCTCGTAGCCGTCAACCATTAATTCAGCTAATTCTTCTGCTTCAACCTCAGCCAAATCCAGTGTAAAACTGGATGCTTGAATCGCAGAGTATGCTAGTAAATCATCAATCAATTTTTGCATAAAGGCTGTTTTAGTTAAAATGACCTTTGCATAATCTTGTTGTTTATCCCGGTGCACATTCATTCCTTCAGCATAGGCTCTAATAGACGTGAGGGGTGTGCGTAAATCGTGAGAAATGGCAGCAATTAATCGCTGCTGATTAGCCACTTCCTCTTCCTCGTTCTTTTTTGCTTCGATTAGCCGATGGTTCATGTCCTCAAATCCTGAAATTAATTGCCCCATCTCACCTTTTTGTTTTTTTACAAATTGAACATCTTCATTTAAGTTTCCTTCGCCAATCCCTCGCATCTCACCAAGCAAATAATTAATAGGGGAGATCATTCGGCGCTTTAACCAATAATGAACTAAAGTAAGTGTGCCTAGTACAGCGAATAAAAACACAAGAATAGCAATCCAATATGTTTCGATCGTCTTTTCTTGAACCGCGGTTCGCTCCGTTTCAAGCACAAAGTATGCGACGATGGACCCGTTGTTGCTACCAAAAATCGGTTCTTTATATGTATGACCCCGTATAGTTGTTTTTAGCTCAAACAAGCCTCTCATAACTTGATTTGATGTTCTTCCTTGACTAGAAACACCTTGTTCCTTTGTTGTGAACAATGGATTGAAATTTGATGAATACACGGTAATCGATTCATCTGCTTCAAGTTCATCCTCAATCGCTTTTTTGAGCGCACCACCTTGATGAACTTTGTCACTGTTATTTTTCATTAACACACTGATTTCCGAGGCGCGTAATAGCGCGCGCATCTCTGAATCAGATTTCTCTACCTCATACCAGCCTGTAAGCTGAACATAAAACAAAAATGTAACGAGAAATGGCGTAATGGCTGTAAATATTAAGATGAAATATAAATTAAGACGAATACTCATGCTGATGACCTATAAATTTGTAGCCTACTCCCCACACCGTTTCAACATACTTAGGAAACTTCTTTCCATCCTTTAACTTGTGACGGATATTTTTTATATGGACCGTAACAGTTCTGATGTCCTCATAGTCTGCTTGGTGCCATATCTGCCTGTAAAGTTGCTCCTTTGTAAATACTTGACCAGGGTTTTTCGCTAAAAAGATAAACAGCTCATATTCTTTTGCTGTGAGTGGGACATACTCACCATTCAGCGAGACGGTTCTACCACTTTGATCAATGCTTACCTCTTGAAAACTCAATTCTCTTTGAGTTTGTTGGAGAAGTTTAGATTGGTAGCTGTGATGACGTCGAATTTGAGCTCTTATTCTCGCTACAAGTTCAAGTGGACTAAAAGGTTTTGTCACATAATCGTCTGCCCCTATACCGAGGCTATGTATTTTATCAAGATCACTTTGCTTAGCACTTACTACAATAATTGGGACTTCACTCGTTTCTCGAATCTCCTGGCAAACTTCGAATCCATTTTTTCCAGGTAGCATTAAGTCAACTAATACTAAAGAAAAGGGCTGTTTATGAAATGATATTAATCCTTTATCCCCTGCATCCTGCCATACGGTTGCATATCCTTCTCTTTCTAGATAGTCTTGTATGATTTTCGCAATTTCTTGATCATCTTCTATAATTAATATAGAGTTTTCCAATTTTAAGCTCACCTCATTTCCATTTTAGCAAATTATAGACCAATAGACTTGATTTTTTTGAAAATTATCTAATAAAAAGCCAAAATAAAGAAATAGTAAATGACTTAGAGCCATTCACTATTTCCTAATAAAGTAATGATATAATTGTTCAACCGCATCTGTTTCCATTAATTGCTTTCCGTACTCATTAACTCTGAACGAAGAAATGGTAGAAGGATTCCCAAATTCAGCAAGCAAAGCTATAAGAGCTGATTCATTTACTTCTTCAATATCATATTCATCGAATTTCATGAAATATCGATCCTGGAAGGAATAGAGTCTCCCACCTTTCACACCAAATGAATATAATCTAGAAGCCAGACCGATTGCTGCCTCAAAGTGATCAAGCTCATAAAAAATCTCGTCCGTCTCATCAAGCGTCACTTGCATTTCGATGAATCCTTCTTCAAATCCATCATCATCAAAATCGTCATCTGCTTGACCCTTACTTACAATAAAGACCATTCCTTGCGCCGGCATGGCAAATACCTCAACAGCGATTGGACCATCCACTTTGAACCCTAGCTCATCATCTGCTTCTAACATCATATCTCGAAAAAGATCATGCACTTTTGGAACATCCTGCCATAAATCTTCTTTCGTAATTCCTCGATCTTGCATATCATCAAAAGTTAAAAACACTTTAAATTTATCAACAGCTAATCGCTCTAGACGCATCTTGGTCCCTCCCTTATCACGAAACCATTCCTCATACCCGCAAAAACCGTTTCTTCTAACATACGGTATGTTAAAAAGCGTCATATGGTGCTTATACAGAAGCCCTTCTTTCACATATTAAGGGTAGCTTAACCAATTATTGAGCCATTCTTCCCATTCTACCTGGCTAGACCCGATTGGTACAAAATCGGCACAAACATGCTGTAAGCTCTTTTCTCCTCCTATTGCAAGCTCCATTCGAGGAAACAATTTCTCTAGTGTACGATTAAGTGAAGAAACACTTTCGATTTGATCGTGACTTTGATAAAAAGTCACACATATTCCCGGTTTCACTTCACGTATCATTGTTTCGACGTCATCTAAAGAGATTCCTTCTCCTAAGTTAATCACTTCCATCCCTTTTTGCCTCAAAAATAATGCGAAAAGCAGCCATTGTAAGCTGTTATGCTTTTCTTCACCATATAACCAGGTCACAACCCTCGGATAACGACCATCAATCGGGAAGGTAAGCATCAAATGTTTAATCTTTGTCTCAACAAATGAGGACGTTACAAATTCATGAGCTGCTGTAATTTGATTCGTTTCTTTTAAGGCTTTTACATCTTGATAAATGACACCTAAAATGTCTTGTGCCACTTTCTCAATGCTATAGAGACTAAATGCTTTATTTAACAACTGAGACGCTTCGTATTCGTTAAATTGTAAGAGAGCCTGCTTCATTTCACACGCTAATTGATAGGTGAAATCTTCTTTTTCCACAGTCGCCTGGTTCGTTTGTTTTTTATCCATTTCAAACCATTCAACAGCTTGTCCAATTGTAAAGCCTTGATTAACTTTTTCAATTAGCCAGTGCAGAACATGTAGCTGTTGCTCCGAATAGAGCCTATGACCAGCAGCATTTCGCGTAGGTTGAATGACCTTATACCTACGTTCCCACGCCCGTAGAGTTCCTGGTTGGATGCCTAATCTAGTGGAGATTGCCTTTATATTATATTTCCCATCTCGTGATGTCATATTCACACCCCTCCAAGCTCTTAGTCATTGTGTGATAGACTCAGACGTTATAAACAATTGGATGTTCAATTGAAGTCGGTCCAGATTTCAACGTAAATAAATGAGTCTCCGGTAATGCGCCTAAGCGTAAAGGCAATTTGCTTGTACCATACCCATTACTAACTAATTGAACAGCTTCATTCACTTTCTTTATATAACCTCTTGGAGCAGGACCTAATCCAAATATACGAATTTGTCCACCGTGCGTATGCCCACTCAATAAAAAAGAAAATGGATGATTTGAGGATAATTCCTTAAAGGCCTCAGGAAAGTGACAGACAAAAAACGAACATGAATATGCTGTTGCCTGATCAACTAATTCCTTATGCAAACCTTTACGTAATGGCTCTACTCCACCTGCAAGAAAAAGGCGTTGATTTTCTCTTTCAAGCACAACGCCTTCATTCATTAATTCAGTTACCCCGGACTCTTGGAGCAAGGATCGGAACTTCTGCTCATCTACCTCAACATCATTGTTCCCCCAGACAAAATAGGTGGGTCCACATGAAGTGATAGCTCGGAGATTTTCCTTCACTTGATTTAAAGAGACTCCCTTTTCAAGTAAGTCTCCTCCTATAATAACTAGATCACATTTCCCAACCTCTTTAAGCAAGTGAGGAGATACAATCCGTCGATGAACGTCTGATATAAAAAACAGCTTACTGTTATCAAATGCTTCTGGTAAGCGGTCCAAATGAATAGTTTGTTTAATTAAACGATGTTCACGCGCGGTTGCGCGCATCTTTTTTAGAAGTGGGATGGCAAGTAAACCGGCTACCCCTATTAAAGGAAACCATCTCAATAGTCTCGCCTCTTTTCTTTCATACCCAATATACACTACAGAAGATTGTTTGCCCAATCATCCGCTTACGAACGATTATTCTTGATACGTAATTGCCGCCTGGATCAAACATTTTGCTGCGGTTAGCATAGCTTTTTCATCAAATGTGAACTTGGGATGATGGTGTGGATAATCCGCTCCAATTTCAGGATTGCCTGAACCAGTAAAGAAGAATGTGCCTGGCACTTCACGTAAATAATATGCAAAGTCTTCCCCACCCATAACTGGTGCTGTTTCTATAACCTTTTCGGGATTATGGATCGCTTTAGCAACCTCTGCAAATCGCTCAGTTTCACCTGAATCATTGATCACAGCTGGATAACCTTTCACATAATTAAATGAATACGTTGCACCCATAGCTTCACACGTACCTTTAATCATTTGTTCCATCTTCTCAATCACTAAATCTTGTACTTCTTCCTCAAAGCTTCTCACTGTCCCTATTAGCTCCGCTGTATCAGCAATCACATTAAATGGTCCGCCAGCTTGGAAAGAAGCCGTTGTGACAACAGCAGACTTTAATGGGTCCACTTGTCTACTAACTATATGTTGCAAGTTCTGAACGATTGAAGAACCAACAGCCACCGCATCAACCGTTTCGTGTGGGGATGCCCCGTGTCCGCCTTTCCCTTGAATCGTTACTTCAAAACGGTCCGCTGCTGCCATAATAGGACCACCAAGATACCCAACTTCCCCTACAGGAATCGGATTCCACAGATGCGTTCCATAAATAACATCAACGCCATCTAAGCAGCCATCTTTAATCATTGCAATTGCCCCACCTGGAGCTAATTCTTCAGCAAATTGATGGATCAGAACAATCGTTCCCTTTAATTGATCACGGTGTTCCATTAACACCTTTGCACAAACAAGTAAAGTAGCTGTGTGTCCATCATGTCCACAAGCATGCATGACACCAGGAGTTTTAGAAGAGAAGTCCAATCCTGTATCCTCTTGAATTGGAAGCGCGTCAAAATCAGCTCTTAGTGCGACTGTTTTACCTGGCAGACCACCTTTAATATAACCAACAACTCCGCGTCCTCCTACATTGCGCTTTACTTCAACACCTAGATCTTCAAGATAGTCGGCAATGAATGCAGGTGTTTTAACTTCATGGAAAGAAAGCTCCGGTTCAGCATGAAGTTTCCTTCTAATATCCACCATTTCAGGATATAACGTTTCTAACCGATCAAATAATGTACTCATATATGTAAACCTCCTTCAAAGTATAGAACTGATTAAAAAAAAGCTGATACCCTGCATAAGAGTATCAACCTGGTTAATCTGATTTCTGTGATAGTTTCAGTAAACCAATTGCCATAAATAGTGCAAGTAAAACAGCTAGTCCACCAAACCCAAGGACTGCCAAAAATTGACTCATTGACATGATTGATCACTCCCTAACCTTATCTACTTCTAGTTTAGCTGATAGATGAAGTTTTTGTCAAAAGCATTTCTCATAACCACCGTATTACCGGTAGAATACATTGATATCATGTGTATGTTGAAGCTGAGTAAAAACCTTATGACGTTCTTTCCAATTCCGATCGTCCTGCCAAAATTCTTCTTGTCGTTGGATAAATTCTTCTCGTAATTCCTCAAATTCTTTATCCGCTTTGTCTGTTTTTTTATTAAAGTGAAACATACGGAAACAACCGATACCTAGTAACATGGCTAAGAAGATCCCAATAAATCCATTTAAGGAAAAAGGAAGTCCTAACATCCCATGACCACCCCACTTCACTCCAAATGCAGCGAATACAAGAATTAATATGATCACAATAAGACTTGCTCTATTTTTTCTTTTCTCAAACTGATCAAGTTTTGTCTTTCGATTGATTAACTCATCCAAAATTTGTTTAGCTACAGGGTTGTCCTTAAGATTAAGTTGAACTTTCATTTAAGTAGCTCCCTTTTTCTATCTACTATATAAATGAATGTTACGTTTTAGAACTATCTTGCTCCTCCTAAAAAGATAGCCAGCCCAACTAACCCTAGAAATACAACAAGTAATACCGTCGCTAATGGAAAAGTCGCACTTTTTTTCTGGCGCTGTCGCTGCTCTCTCCTTTCGGCTCGAGGAGGCAGTGTTTCTGACCTATGTTCGTCAATGTGTTCAGATCTCTTCTTTCTCTCTGCAGAACTCATTAATTCTCACTCCTTCTTAATCTCTTTAATGGGAAACGAATCAATAATGCGGCAATAAAGTTAATAAAAAAATGCGCAGTGATTGGAGCGGCTAAATGGTTTGTCCATTGAAAGAGCAATCCCAAACTAAAACTAACAGCGACCATCACTCCAAACAAGACCGGTTTTTTTATGTAACGCACATGAATAACAGCAAAGAGCACACTCGCCCCAACTATTCCAATAAGCGTCTGAATAACTGCTCGAAATAATAGTTCCTCAACCACACTTACGATTAAGCAAAAAAACAAGATATGGATCAGAGACATCCTGCCAAAAATCAGTTTATTTATGCCCCCGTCATCAAGTGCCTCTTTCGAAACGATTTTTGTTAGGACCCACTCAAGAAGTAAGACGATACTTGCAACAATTATGCCTATTCCGATTAAAGGTAGAATAGGATCCGACTGCAGCTGAACCATTTGTGCTACAGGAATGTTAAAAACCCAGATTAATGCTCCTGCTACGATTAGAAGAACGACCTGTGTAAGATAAGCATTTAAATAAAGAATGCGTGTCGTTAAACCATTCAAATGACGTTCTTTGTTATTCATTTTGATTGACCTTTCATGAAAACAAGATTAAGCTGATCACGCCAATCCTGCTCTTGTACACTTGATTGTTGATCGTTACGCTCTTTTTTATAAAAGTTCTTAATGATTAATCCACATGACGTACAGCAAGACCGAGGTTTACGCTCCAATATTTCACTAAAATACCGAAGAATGGTTTCTCGTTTGCAATCGTCCGTTTTAATCCAATTCCACATTGATTGCAGTCGCCCTTCCATCACACTTACATGTTCATCTAGCTTACTTTTTAACGCTGGATAAACCTCTTCTACTGAGAAAGAGCTCCAATCATTTTTGTACACATACCCTTGATTCTCCAACTCATGTTTCACAATCTGATACGCTGTATCTGAACAATGCACCGCTGCACAAATTGATCTTTCTTCAGGCTCACTTATAGTTCCGCCTTTTGATACCTCTGATAAGATTGTTCGTAGCTGAAATTCGTCTAGCGTATCCTTCTGAATCATGGAATGTGCAAGCATGAGGTCTTCATGACTGTACAAAAGAATCGATACACTCTTTTTCCCATCACGCCCCGCTCGTCCAATCTCTTGCAAATAAGATTCGAGGTCAAGTGGAGGTTGAAAGTGAATGACATATCGAATATCAGACTTGTTTACACCCATACCAAAAGCACTTGTACAGCATATTAACTGAAGCTTGCCACACATAAACTGTTGCTGAATTAGCAGACGATCTTCGTGTAGCATTCCACCATGGTAATAGCTCACTTCATTATGACCTTGCTGCCTTAAATAGTCAGAAGCTGACTCAGCCCATTTTCGTGTTTGAAAATAAACAATACCTGGTCCTGTTAAAGATCCAATATACTCGCTTAGCTGTTCGAGTTTCAATTGATTCGATGAAACTTCCTGCACATGTTGAGCAATGGTTGGGCGATCCACACTATATAGATACGTCTTGACAGAGTGAAGCTCCAACTGACGAACGATATCGTTTTGAACTAATTTAGTAGCTGTAGCCGTAATCGCAAGACACGGTGGATTCCCTAATTTCTTACGAACAGGTGCAAGCTTGCGGTAATCTGTTCGGAATGACTTCCCCCAATGGGAAATACAATGCGCTTCATCAACAACAAGATAAGAAACCTTAACTCGGTTAAGCCTAGCGACTACCCAATCAGATTGCAGCATTTCAGGTGATAAATAGAGCAATTTATAGAGTTCAAGCTGATGAAAAATATCGTCTCGTTCATCAGATCCTGTCATGCTATTTAATGCAGCCACTCGCTTGATTCCGTTACTTCTTAATTCTTGAACCTGATCCTGCATCAAGGACAATAATGGCGAAATAACGAGAGTTAAACCATCCGATAATAAAGCAGGCAATTGATAACAGATGGACTTACCTGTACCAGTTGGGAGCATTGCCAGAACATCCCCCCCCTCTAATAGGGATTGAATGATTTCTTCTTGCCCCTTTCTAAATTCAGTATATCCAAACCATTTATAAAGCGCTTTGTGCAGGTTCATACGAAGAGTCCTTTCTTGTTAATGCAATTCGAATCATAAAGTAACTAATTGAATGACCTACATAGTCTCTTAATTGCTTTAGCTTTAATGTGTTTAGTGTTTCTGCCGCAGTAATTATTTGTTGATAGTCCTCTTCGCTAATGTATGGACGAATAGAAAAGGATGGATCATACAAAGCCAATTCTACAACATGATCTTCTATCGTGTTCCTTTTTAATCTTCTTTTTTCAACAATCTCATCAATTGTTAACCCTTGTTTTAACAAGTTAGCTGTTTTATTCGCTGTTTCAGTTGAAAAACGATGCTCTCTAAGCTCTCCCATAAAAGGACGCAATGCAGGGTACTGACCATTTAATAGTGCACGAAACAGCTTATGTAGCGTTGCTCTATGTAAAACATAAGCATACTCTTTATGTACCTGAAGCTGATCTGCTAATTGAAAAAGAGTTAACCCTATTTGTGAAGGAGAAGTGAGCTGACCCACAAAAATTCTAGCTTCAAGATCTGAACACGTTTCAAGAAACCGAACAAGATCGTTGTAGAGTGCATTTAGATTTTCTTGATGGCACGCTTTTTTTATTTGTAAATGGGCTTTCACCCATGTTTGAATTTCTCTATTTGAAGTAATGGGAATGAATGTTGTTTGTTTTAGTTGAAGCTGAGTACAGGTCTGAATATAGAGAGTTAATCTTAACCAAAAAGCTTCCGTTAGCTTAATGTATTTCCAGCCATCTAACTGACGGAGAAAGGTATGTTCTTTTTTAAACGATTCTACCTTACCCTTACCTATATCTGTTAAAATCGCACGATGATCATCATCTAAAGTAATTAATTGTTGTTGTTCAAGGGATATAGCTAGTTGTTGTACTTCTTTTCTCGTTATTCGAGGGAATAAATGAAAATAAGGAAGTAGCGAAAAGAAATGACCGTCCTGAATCGACTGTGCAGACTTTTTTCCTTGTAATATGTGTTGAGCCCCATAGATTGTCCGCTCTCCCTTATAGGACGATAACATCATCAGAAGTAGCTCTTCCTTCATCTTCTTTCCCCCTACAATCCAATCTTCTTCTACATATTGTATCAAAATTCTCTCTGACATTGTGAGATCAAGCTTGCTTTTCAATTAATTTCAACTTATTACGTAGGATTCTACCAAATGATTGTACGATTCAGTTGAAAAAAAATCGGGTACACTTTACAATAGGTAAAGATAATGCACTCCCTATGATCGACAAACTGTCTTAATGGGAAAGTTCGCTTGAATGGAGGTATACATAAATGGCTAAATATACAATTGTAGATAAAGATACCTGTATCGCTTGTGGCGCTTGTGGTGCTGCAGCTCCAGATATTTACGATTATGATGATGAAGGCATTGCATTTGTGATCTTAGATGACAATGCAGGAACTGCTGCAATTCCAGAAGAACTGGAAGAAGACATGGTCGATGCACATGAAGGCTGTCCAACGGATTCAATCAAAGTGGCTGATGAATCATTTGATGGCGACGCACTTAAGTTCGAATAGAAAAAAGGCTTACCTCTTTTAGAGGAAAGCCTTTTTTTATAGCTCAAGTCCTTTTAAAGCGAGTGCGACATTATTGGTCCATATCTCTGAGAAAGACTGAGGTGGAAGAGGATTTGTTCCAGTCCCTACCTCAATTGTAAAGCCTGAACGGTTTGTTTTTTTAATAAACCAATCTTTAAAGCCAGCATCGCTATCTGCGGTATGCACTGCTGAATAAGAGCTCACTTGACATAGCTTTTCTACCATTTCTTTGCTCTCTTTTGATTCTAATTGACGGTACCCCCAATAGATCACCTGACCTTGTGAATGAAAGGCTAACACGTAATCCGGATTTATTTTTTGAACAAATTGATAAACAGCATCTGCTTCTGGCTCAGATAATGGATGCGGTCCACCATAATGTCTTGGCCATGGTTTTTGTGGGCTACCCTTCGCTTCTACTTCCCAACCTGCCGGCCATTGATGGTTTAAATCAACACCACGAATGTTTGCCGACCAATGGTTAAATCGCTTGATTCCTTGATTGATTTGAAGCACATTGCTTTGATGGGGGTGGCCATCGTATACCCCTTGTAAGACTAAATCAATTCCATCAGGATTTACCATAGGCACAATGTGAAGCTGCACCGTGTCAAATAAATCTTTTAATGAATACCCGTGCCATTGCTTATTTTGTTTAAGATGTTTAATTAGCTCTAGAAGAAATCGACTTAAAAACTTTGAGGTATGCCACTCATTAGCGTGCCATCCTCCAGAGTAAAAGCACGATTTCTTACCTCTTCCAATACTCCATGCATAGATTGGCTTTCCCATTACGGAATGGCCAATTCTTATAGCTTTTACTCCCAATTCCTCAAGCTTAAGTCGATTTTCTTCAAGCTGTGCATATCCAAACTCACAAAACAAATCATCATCTTCCCTAATGGCTGACTGGGGTATTGCATGATTTGGAAGTTGTACGTTCATCCCCGGATAAACATAATCCTGTTCAAATCGAATGTCTTGATTAAGTAACAGAATATCAAACGGTCTGATACGATGTTTATAGGCAATTAGCGAAACGGTATCTCCTTTAGCAGCAATGTATGTCTTCAAAAATCCTCCTCCTTCTTTAATCATTTAATCCCATTGAATCTTTAAAATGGTCTGTTGACAGGTTTCAATCATTATGATAAATTATCTTACAATTAGAACTTTCAAATTATCATATGAATAAAAACACTGAGGAAGAATGAAAAAAAGGTTTCTTTTTAGAGAGCTGACGGTTGGTGAAAGTCAGTAAGAACTTTTTTGGATAGCCCTTCCGAGTTAATACATTGAACCTTTTAGTAGGTGTATTCGGGTTTTTCCCGTTATCGTTATTGAGATCTCTATGAGAGCTGAACGTTTTTGTGTTCAGATGATGAGGGTGGTACCGCGGACTTCGCCCCTCACGACATTTTGTTGTGAGGGGTGGAGTTTTTTTTTTAGATAAACGCTTTCACAGTGCCGCGACAAAGTAATATAGTACTCAAAGGGAGTGGTTGGAGAATGGAACATCAAATGGTAGCAGAGACAGAAGAACAAGCGAAGAAAACGGGTGTGTTTCAGATTCTTGTATCTGATGCAATGAGTAAAGAAGGACTTCAACCTTTACTTGAAAGTGATCTCGTTACATGTGTCGAGCAAAATGTAAATGATGTTGAAGACTTATCGGTGTTTGATGCATTACTCATTCGCAGCGCTACAACAGTAACAGATGAACTGTTGTCAAAAATGCCTAACCTAAAAATCGTTGCAAGAGCTGGTGTTGGTGTTGATAATGTTGATCTTGATGCTGCAACAAAACACGGAGTCGTAGTTGTGAATGCTCCAGACGGAAATACAATATCAACAGCCGAGCATACCTTTGCCATGATGAGCTCACTGTTACGAAACATTCCACAAGCGAACGCTTCTATTAAAGCGGGTCAATGGAATCGTAGCAAGTATCAAGGGTCCGAGCTTCGATTAAAAACACTCGGAATTATTGGTTTCGGTCGAATTGGTTCACAGATTGCCCAACGTGCTAAAGCATTTGAAATGAAGCTTGTCGTATTTGATCCATTTTTAACTAAGGATCGTGCTGAGAAGCTTGGTGTTGAGCTTGGTTCTGTTGACGAAGTGTTAGCTGTAGCTGATATTATTACTGTTCATACTCCACTAACTAAAGAAACAAAAGGGCTTTTAGGCATGAAAAACATTGCAAAAACAAAGCCTGGTGTTTTTCTTATCAACTGTGCACGTGGCGGAATTATAGATGAACAAGCATTAAAGCATTACTTAGCGAATGGTCATGTCGCTGGTGCCGCATTAGATGTATTTGTGGAAGAACCTGCTACAGATCGAGAGCTTCTTGACTTTGACAATGTCATAGCTACACCACATATCGCAGCATCTACAAAAGAAGCGCAACTAAATGTAGCTTCTCAAGTATCTGAAGAAGTACTTCATTTTCTTCAAGGGTCACCTGCTACAAATTCAATTAACTTACCTACTCTCTCTAAAGAGGTTTATGAAAAGGTAAAACCATATTATCAATTAACGAAAAAAATGGGGAACATCCTGTCCCAGGTTCTTCGCACACCTGTACAAGAGATCGATGTTCATTATAGTGGCAATGTTGCGGATTTCGAAACAACCATTACCACACGAAGCTTAATTGCCGGATTCCTTCAGCCTAGAGTTGATGCTGCTGTGAATGACGTGAATGCTTCGTTCATTGCAAAAGAACGCGGAATCAGCTTTGGAGAGAAGCAAGTGTCCGATACATTTGGTTACTCTAACCTCATTCACGCAGTTGTGAAAGGAGAAGAACGCTCTTTCTCCATTCAAGGAACGTATGTAAAAGAATACGGCGCACGTATCGTCAATATGAATGGATTCTCTGTTGATTTCATTCCAGAGGGTCATATCCTCTACATTCAGCATAATGATAAGCCAGGTGTAATCGGAAAGATGGGTCAACTTCTTGCCGAGCACGATGTCAACATTGCAACGATGCAAGTGGGTAGACAAGAAGCAGGTGGGCAAGCCATCATGCTTGTAACGGTGGATAAGCTGGTTGATCAGATTGTCATCGATCAACTACAAGAGATTGATGAGATTCAATTTGCAGAAACGATTGAATGTTAAACATGAAGAAACCACGGCTCACACCGTGGTTTCTTTTTGTTTGATTCCTTTTTTACCTGAAGTAACCCAACTTATGAGAATGATAAGGATGAGGACTCCCCAGAAAATAAGCTTCCAAGACGTTGATTCAGGAAAGTGTTCAGGTAATACGCCTAGATCAGGATGGCTTAATGTAAAAACGGCAAGCTTTACTCCGACCCATCCTACAATGATGTACGCACCCGTTTCAAGATTTGGCCTTTTCTCAAGTAAGCCAACAAACTTACTTGCGGCAAATCTCATAATGACAATTCCTACAATTCCCCCAAGTAACACAATAAAAAATTGACCACCGTCCATTTGACCAATCCTCGGTAATGGTGTCTCAGGTAGTGTCATTGCTAGTGCCACCGCAGCAAGGATAGAATCTACAGCAAAGGCAAAATCAGCTAATTCAACTTTTAATACAGTTTTCCAGAAACTCGCTGGAGCTTTAACCGATTTCGCTGATTTTGTTTTATGGAGTATATATTTTCTCCAGGTATAGTGCAGGGCTAAGTATAAAAGATAAATTGCACCAATCGCTTGGATTTGCCACACATCAACTAAGTAGGAGATAAGAAATAACGATGCAAAACGAAAAACAAACGCACCTGCGAGGCCATAAAATAATGCTTTTTTCCGCTGATCATCAGGCAGATGTCTAATAACCATCGCTAAAACGACCGCATTATCAGCAGCCAAAATCCCTTCTAATCCGATAAGAACAAGTAACACCCAAGCATATTCAAGCCATACTGTGGTATCCATTCATGATGACCTCCAATGAGTCCAACCTAAACAAAGATAAGGTTCGGTTGTGATCTGATTGGATTAGTGTGTGCGTTTCACTCACTCGTATTCATGACCAGATATGGGTTAGGATTTGTTCCAGCTGTTCTTCCTTTGATAAGGTTAAATACATTTTTCCTTTGATCGAGAGAATAATCCGATTGTGATGATGCATGAGGAATTCTTCATGAAAAGCAATTCGGAGATAAAATTCATGCATTTGTTTAGCCGCTTCTACGTCCCTTTTGGTACGAATCCGGTAACCAAATGCTCGATGATGGGCTCTCCAAAAGCGAGGGTGAAACTCTTTTGAACTGACTGTACGTAGATTTGATTGTGCATTTACTTTTCTTAACATGAATACAAAACCATCTACAATATCGATTTGTGTACTCGATAAATCCATTCGTTGATTAAACCAAGATAGCAATTCAGCTTTTAAGCGCGGGTCTGTCATGGAGTAGAAACCTTTCTATGAACACATACTTTTCTTTTATTTTATCATAAGAAAAAGCTAGCTGTCTCGCTAGCTTTGGACGAATCATTTTTCATGTTAAAAAGAAATGTCTGGTCTTGATTTTGTAGTGTTTGAGCTCCGATAAATAAAAATCCGATGACTAACGCTAATACTAAAGCAATACAAACTCTTCTTGTATAATCAACCATAATGTTTGTTACCCCTTCTCTCCATTAAGGTGCGTTCGATACTACGCTTACTACAAGCTCTCCTTGGTTAACCTCTGCTTGGATCATCACTGGCTGGTCAAAGGAATTCTGAAAAACAAAATCAGGTCCTCCCCAAGAAACCGTCGCATCTCGGCCGGGTGCGACATAACCAATTTCTCTGGAATGAGTATAACGATGTACAACTTCTAACCCTGCGGCATCAATAGCATTAAATAAAGTTGATGAGGTTTGGCAAATGCCTCCACCTATTCCTAGGACAAATTCTTTGTTAACGATTTCCATCGCTTCTTCATATCCTCGTTCTTTTGTTCGTTCACCAACTACCTTATTAAATGAAAACTGATCACCTGGACCAAGTACATACTGATTAATAGCATCAGCTGAGATCTGTATATTATTTGTTCTACCCTCTACGCTTGAATCAAAGTATGTACGAAAGCTCGCCACTTCGTATTCATCAATTCCTTCAAGCTGTTCACTTGTCACACTTGGTTCGGTTTCATAAATAGGGAGCTGTAAGCTTTTCTTGCGTGGGGAAAGAGTCTGAATGCTCTCAATGAGCTCCTCTTCAGATAAGATGACTCGATTCTGCCCTTCAGTAATGGTTCCAAACTCATCAATGGTAGGATTTTTCATAGGTGTATCTATCGTGGATGCTAATTCACTTGCAAATTCAATAATTGCTTCTTCATTAAGATTACTCGTCAAATCAGTGCTTGAGAAGCCAAAATCAGCTAATGAAACAGTCCTCGTATTCTCTTCATGATCAATTAATTCCAGTTCATCCCATACAATCCGTTCTTTGTGTAAACGATTGGATTCCTCTTTTAAAGGAAGCTGTTTTGATTCAGTGTGCGGCGGTTCAGCTTGACAAGCGATAAGCAAACTGAATGACGCTACACTCACACCAAACAGAATAGACCATGTTCTCATATGATTTCTCCCCCCAAATGTATACCTATGCGAGGGGAACAATCATATGACACATATTACTAGTCTTCTTTCTCAAAAAACCGAAACACATCGGTTCCTCGAATATATTCAATATCAGAGGTTGAGTGAAAGGCGTTCGCTACTCTCGCCACAACAAAAAAATAATCCGATAAGCGGTTTAAATATTGTTGAATTGTTGGGTTGGCAGCGCCCTTCTCATCAAGACATCTTGTTAATTGCCTCTCTGCTTTGCGAGCCATCGTTCGACAAACATGTAAAGTAGCAGCTGCTTTTGTCCCACCAGGCAATATAAATCGCTTGATCGGTGGAGTCTCACCCATCCAGAAGTCCATTCGTTTTTCAAGCCAGACTGTTTCTATATCAGTTAGCTTCTTTTCATAAGTATGTTCCAGTTGTATGTATGATAGATCACTCCCACAGTCAAAGAGTTCATGTTGAATTTTTAGCAGCTCATGTTCAAGTTCTGGATATGCTAACTCGGCACGAGCCATCCCCACAAAGCTGTTTAATTCATCAAGTGTTCCAAGTAATTCTATTTGGCTATCATGCTTAGGCAGTTTTCCTCCGATAATGGATGTTTCGCCTTTGTCACCTTGTTTTGTATAGATTTTCATATAAATGCTACTCCTTTCATTTGAAAAGAGGCTGGGAATTGTTATGTCCCGGCCTCTTCGCTACTATTTATTCAAAATCCTCTGGATACACAAGCTCTGCAAGGTCCCAAGCTCCTTCTGCTAAACGTGGGCCTGGACGACTGACAAGATTTGCGTCGATATCAAACACTCGATTTTCTTCCACTGCTTTTACCCGGTCCCAGGCTGGTCGTTCTTTAATGGACTCAGATCCATCATATGTAGAGATAATGACATCGGGGTTATAGGTAATCCCGATTTCTTCACTTAACTCTACCCACCCCTCCTGATCGTCTGCTGCGTTTTTGGCATGTCCTACACTCAATAATTCGTCAAGAAAAGTCTGGGTACCAGCAACAAATATGGGTTGAGATGAAATTTCAATCCAAACGGAGCGTTGATCATCCTGCTGTTTCTGTGTAATTTCTGCTAATTCTTGAAACTGATTAGCCATATTCTCCACTACGTCTTCTGCATTTGCCTGCTTATTAAGCAGCTCACCAATCTGTTCAATGGTATCATAGACTGCCTCAACCGTTTGGGCGTCATCTACAATAAAAACAGGATACCCTGCTTGATCTAATTGTTCAAATGCATGCTCTGCTTGCGCTGCACCTGATTGATGCGCAAGAATCAAATCCGGTTCAAGCTCAATGATTTTCTCTACATCAAATTCCATACCACCAATACTTTCAACATCTTGCACTTCAGTTGGATAATCATCAAATTCCGAGCGACCTACTAGTCCTTCTTCAGCATCTAATGCATAGATAATCTCTGTATTACTGGGAATAAGAGAGACGATAGACTGTGGTTCTTCTTCAATAACAACGTCGCGTCCTAACGCATCTTTACGCTCTAAAGGATAGCTTGTTTCAAACGTATCCTCTGATTCCTCCATTGTGTTCTCCGTGGGATTTTCCTCTATTTGATTCGTACAACCCGCAACCAAAGTCATGCCAAGAACAAGAGCTGCAATCAGAAACCTGTCATTCAACGTTTAACACCCTCCACTTGTTTCGTATGGAACAAGATTTTTCTTTATTTTTCGCTAGGATGGTCAGGTTTTCGTGGAAGAACGATAGAAAATGTAGTACCTTTGTTCATTCGACTGTGAACCGTTACTTCTCCCTTATGAGCTGAAATGATATTTTTTGCAATGGCTAGCCCAAGCCCTGTACCAGAACGACCTCTCGTTCTTGATTTGTCACCTTTATAAAACCGCTCAAATACAAACGGTAGATCTTCTTCCGGAATTCCACTTCCCGTGTCCGTCACATCTAGTTCAACCGAGTTCTCAAATAGTCGAACATTTAAGGCTACCGTTCCACCTTCTTCTGTATGTCTAATAGCATTATGCAGAAGGTTGGTTAATACCTGCTCCATCCGATCAGGATCCATTAGAAACTCAGGCAGCTCTCCTTCAATATGCGTAGTAAGAGTTATACCATCATCTTTCGCATAGCCCTGGAACTTCCGTATCACTCGATCACAAAAGTCTTTTATATTTATTAAATCCTTATTAAGCTCTGTATGACCTGCTTCCATCCGTGCTAGATCAAGCAGTTCATTAACTAGCCTTCCCATACGTAAGGATTCATCATAAATGATTTTTGCAAGCTCTTTTTGATCCTCAACAGTACCCGCAAGATCATCTACAATCGCTTCACTATATCCTTGAAGGAGGGAAATAGGCGTTCTCAACTCGTGTGAAACATTGGCAATAAAATCTTTTCTTAATTTGTCATGCTGTCTCTCTTCCGTCATATCTCGGATAACTGCAACAGCTCCCCGTACATCCTTTTGATCATATAACGGAGCCATCAAAATGGCCCAGCTTCTGCCCTGCACCACAAGTTCAATCAGTTCCTCTTCTTCTTCACCTAAAACGTTTAAGTAAAGCTGACTCATTTCCTCAGGTAGATTTGATGCTACTAGAGGCTGATCTTCCTTTTCATAACGCCAATCCTCAAAGAATCGCTCAGCAGGTGGATTCATAACTACGACTTCTCCTTTACGGTTAAAAGTCATAACACCATCCGCCATACTACTTAAAATTCGGGCAAGCTGCTCTTTTTCTTGATTGAGGGCAGCAATATTACGGTTAAGCTCTCTTCTCATCCGGTTGAAAGCAATGGCTAACTGACCAATTTCATCATGAGTAAGGATAGGAACCTTCGTTTGAAAGTTTCCTTCTGCTACTTCTAGCGCCGCCTGCCGCATTTTACGTAAAGGGGCAGTGACTCTTGATGAAAGGAAAAAAGCAAAGATTGTTGTTAGAACAATGGCAATTCCTGCGGATAAGTACACTAATCTTCTTGTTTCATTTGACGTTTGTTCAAAAGCAGATAGCGTTTGATACATAAAAACACCACCGCCCGATTGACCAGCCAGTGGAACTCCTACAACCATAATTTCATCTTGATTAGATGCGGATCCAGAGAAATCACCTTCTTTAACAACCACTTGATTAAATTCAATTACGGTTGAAAGCTCTTCGTCACTTAAGAAAAAAGACGCAGGTAAGGTAACATCTAAATGATTCTCTGATCCCCAGCTTTTTTGGCCATCTTCAAAAATGGCAATGTTAATATTAAAATTCTCTCCATACTGACGAATCATTTCTCGCCCGTTCGGCTCGTTCCCTTGTTCTTCGTATATAGATGCAACCATCGTCGTATGTTTTTGAAGCTGCGTTTCCGCCTCTTTAAGATTAAATTGCTCCAAGGACTGGAGCAATAAAACCATTAAGATCGCGAGTACTGCTGATACTAACAGTAAAATGGTAAACCATAGCTTACCAACTACACTTTGCCAAAGCATTAGGACCTCGCTGCCTCAAACTTATAGCCGACTCCCCATACAGTTGCAATCATAGATGCCGTTTCTTCTGATACTCGGTTTAACTTTTCTCTTAATCTTTTAACGTGTGTATCAACTGTTCGCAGGTCACCAAAGAACTCATAATTCCATACATCTTTTAACAGTTGCTCACGTGAGAAGACCTTGTCCGGTGATTGAGCTAAGTAAAATAAAAGCTCATATTCCTTTGGTGTTAACCCAATATCTTGACCATCGACACTCACTCGATGAGCGTCGTTGTCAATGGTTAATTGGTTAAACACGAGTAAATCTTTTGCTTGAACATCTGTTTGTAAAAACTTAGTTGTGGATGAGCGTCTTAGTAAAGCTTTTACTCTTAACACAACTTCCCTTGGGCTAAAAGGTTTAACAATATAGTCATCCGCGCCAACCTCAAAGCCTTGTACGCGGTTCCCTTCTTCTCCTTTAGCCGTTAACATCATGACCGGAGTTGCTTTCGTTTTCCTTAGTTCCTGACACATCTCAACGCCGTCCATTTCAGGCATCATGACATCCAGTAGGATTAAATCATATTCGGTCTCTAGGGCCATTTCTAACGCTTTTTGGCCATTAGTCGCTTCTTCTATTGAATAATTTTCTCTCTCTAAATACATGCGTAGTAAACGGCGAATTCTTTCCTCGTCATCTACAACCAATATTCTTGCTTCTTGTTGATCCATAAGGCAAGGGCCTCCTTCAAGTACTTATAAGCTCTGATACTTGTAGTGTACCATGTCTTCAATATTTCAGTCACTTGAAGTGATCTTATGCATAGGAATGCAGACCAGCAATGACCAAATTAACAAAAACAAGGTTAAACATTATGATGGCAAACCCAATTACACATAACCACGCTGACTTTTCTCCGTGCCATCCGTTTGATAAACGTAAATGTAGATAGACCGCATAAAATAGAAATGTGATGAGCGCCCATACTTCTTTTGGATCCCAACCCCAGAATCTTGTCCATGCAATTTGTGCCCAGATCATTGCAAACACTAGCCCACCTAATGCAAATACCGGAAAACCAATCGCAATAGCTCGGTAACTAACTTCATCCACTTGCTCTGGATTCACTGATTTTAATAGTGGTTGAATGGCATGTCCAATTCTCTTTCGTAAAACTAGACGTAACAGAATATAAATGACGATCCCCGCAATAAACGACCAGATCACTGTATTTAAATCATCACTTCTGATATCAGCCCATACATGGAACAAAGGCTGCATCCGCCCATCCGTTAGCATTTCCCCTTCGTTTGGTCCAACAAGTGCAGGTAAGGTATACGTCATTTGCGCTTCTGCATCTAATTCATTTATGTATTGAAAAACAGCTTCATAATTAAATAATCTAAATAAATAGCCAATCCCAATGTATCCTACTAAACTTGTGATTGCATACATAATCCATTCAAGAGCAGCAGTTTTTAGTCCTGGCTTTGAGTAATCCAACGTTCTGATTAAATACACGAGACCCGCAGCAAATCCAATAGATAAGATTCCTTGACCAAGGGCCGTTGTAATTACATGAATTTTTAACCAGTTGCTTTGTAGCGCCGGAATAAGCGGTGCGACTTCTCTTGGGAAAAGAGAAGCATATGCAATTAATAGCATAACTGTTGGCATAGTAAACATTCCAATAACATTGTTGCGATACAAACTATAGATTAGAATAAATGCAAGCCCCATCGCAATCCCTAGAAAGGTCATATACTCAAACATATTACTAACAGGTGGATGTCCAGCAACAGACCACCTTAGGATAAAATAGCTTAATGAACAAACGGCAGCAAGTATACTAAAGATAAAGCCAAATGTCCCCCAGCGATTCCCCTTCATTTCTCCTTGCTTGTTTCTCCATTTCTTTCCTGTAACAGCAACTGCAAATGCAATCGTTGAAGCCAAGTAAAGAAAAAACGCAATAAGCATAAGTGTTCCACTTGCTGCAGCCATTATGAACCCTCCTGAGCTTCTTTCTTTTTCTGTTTATCTTCTGATTGATCAACTGTCGCGTTTAAACCCGTTCCTTCTGCAACCATATCGATATCACGTTGCAGAGCAAGCCAGCTCTTATTTGTGTGTCCAGCGATCCACCACTCATTGTCAACCTTTTGTAACCAAATTCGACGATGTGTCCAATATGCACCTTGGACTAAACCAATCATAAAGATCGCTCCACCTACCATGAGGAATGGAATCGTATAATCCTTTCGAACGGTCAAGATGCTGACATTTTTCATTACAACATCAACGAACGTCATTTTATATGCTGCCTCACCAAGTGGTTCACGGTTATCTTGTATTCCTACAAAGCTAACTTCACCCTCAGGTGTTTCAGGTGTATACATTTTAAAGAAAAAATAAGGATTATCAGGAACACGCGAACGAGTGGAAGGCTGGTTTTGATCATTCATAAAATAATCAGGGAAATAACCCAACACCTCTACTTTGTATCCTTCTTCAAGTTCATACACTTCTTCAGGATCAAATAAATCGATATCCATTCGACCAAAGGTTTCGCCTGTTTCTTTGTTTTCTAACGTAAAGGATAATTCATTAAGTTCATTTAACTTATACTGTGTCTGATATAAAGAAAGACCTTCATATGATAAGGGTTCATTTACACGTATCTCTTGTCTTGCAACTTCTTTTTTCTCTGATGTTTCACCGATGACTCCTGTTTCTTCTGTAGCTAACAAAATCGCATCGGTTTGAAACGTTTTAACGACTGGATCACCCGTTCGCTCAAGTGCTTCTTGAAAGGTTGGATCTGATTCATCGTAATACTCAACAAAAAACCGTTCATTATGTACAAATAAAGTAGAATCCGTTCCCGGAACTCTTGCTTCTTCTCCTTCGCGAACCCACATCGACTCATCTACATACATACCTGGAAAGTAACGTAGCATACAACCAATTAAGAAGATAATGATCCCTACATGGTTTACATAAGGCCCCCATCTGGCAAAACGGTTTTTCTCGGCAAGTAGGTTGCCATTTTCTTCTCTGATTTTGTAATGCTTCTTTGATAAATTGGACTTCATCAGGCTATTCATTTGCTCTTGATCCATATTACTTGCTTCAGTTTTCGAAAAAAGTCGCTGCTTCTTTAAAAACATCGGATGTCGTGTAATTCTCTGCTTTGATAGGGACTTATAAAGAGGAACAACACGATCCAAGCTGGCAATAATCAGCGACACTCCGAGTGATGCTAAAAGCAGCATGTACCACCATGAGCCATATAAGTTGTGAAAGCCTACATCATAATAGAGCTGACCTAAGAATCCATACTCTTCCTTATAATATATTGACGCATTTTGGTCGGCAGGGATAAAAACCTCCTGCGGAAAGATACTTCCGAGTGCTGAAGCGAATAGAAGGACCACTAATATCCAAATTCCAACCTTAACCGAAGAAAAAAACATCCAGATTTTATCAATAATCGTGCTCGTGTACGTTTTTGAACGACGAGCTGCTCCTTCATAACGCATATTAAGCAATGGTGCTTCAGCCTCTAATTTTTCAAGAGGTTTTCCGCAATTTTGACAAATCAGTGTACCTTCAGAGTTGGTTTGACCACATTCACACTGTACGTTACTCACTTTTTACACCTCGCTTACTCGTTAGGCACAATTGAATCTAAAAACTCATTAATCATTGCCTCATTCATTTCACCTTGATGAACCTTAGTAATCATACCGCTTTCATTAATTAGAATTGTTGTTGGAAGCGGACGAATGCCATACGCTTCTGAGACTTGCATATTTTTATCTAGCAATATAGGAAAACTAAGGTCATAGCGATTCACAAACGTGTTCACTGCAAGTGGCGCTTCATTTACATTGACTGCTAGAATCTCAACGCCCTTGTCCTTGTATTCTTGATACTGAGATTCCATATAAGGCATCTCACGTTCACACGGCGGACAGTAAGTTCCCCAGAAGTTTAACATGACCCCTTTTCCTTCATAGTCTGAAAGCTGATGGGTTTCATCATCTAAATCCTTTAAGGAGAAGTCGATTGTTGTATTTCCAGCCTGGGCAATACTATGATCTTTTCCTAAGCTAAAATATAGGGTTATACTGACTACTATAACAATGGCGAGTAAGATAGACGATCTCATAATTAACCGTTTTCTTTTCAAAGTAACTACCTCCTAAACTTACAACGTTCACACCCAATGCGTGTAAGAATGAGTTAAAAACAGGCTGATCCCAGCCTGTTTCTAGTATATCGTTATCCGGTACTGCTTGTCTTTTTGTTTTATGACGGTTTCGTGACAGCAAGCTCACGAAGATGTTTAACCTCAATTGGTTTAAGAGGACGCACGTCACCTGGGTTCATCCCTTTTAAGGTCAGAAAGCTGTATTCCTCACGTTTTAACTTCTGTACTCCATGTCCAATTGCTTCAAACATGCGACGAACTTGACGATTGCGACCTTCATGAATACTAAGTCTCACAATCGCTGTATTTTTTTTCTTATCCGCTGTCATTAGCTTAACTTGAGCTGGTGCTGTCTTGCCATCTTCTAGCATAATCCCTTTTTCAAGTCGTTTTAAGCTTTCTTTTGTTGGAATGCCTTCTATCTTAGCCACGTACACTTTGTTAATCGTGTGGCGTGGATGCATAAGAAGATTTGCAAATTCTCCATCGTTTGTTAACAGAATTAAACCAGAAGTTTCATAATCTAATCGCCCTACAGGAAAGACACGCTGTTCCACTTGAACATAATCTGTGACCACTTTTCGGTCGCGATCATCACTTACACTTGAAATGACGCCACTTGGTTTATATAAAAGAAAATAAACAGGTTCTTCTTTATCAATAGGAACACCGTCCACTTCAATTTTGTCTCGATTTGCTTGTACTTTTACCCCTAATTCAGTCACGGGTTTTCCGTTCACTGACACCCGTCCTTGCAGGATTAACTCCTCTGCTTTTCGTCTGGATGCAACGCCTGCGTGGGCAATCACTTTTTGTAACCGTTCCATTATCATTCACCTCACGTACCATCATACCCTCAGAAGCGTCATTACACAAGATTAGACAAAAAATTAACATGGATAAGGCATATGTATATGACATCTAAAGATCATCATTAGATGCAAAATGAACTTAAGAGAAAATAGTAAATGAATGATAAAAACATACATGAAGATAGTAATGTATTCCCTATAGGAGAATTCCTCGCTTTCCATGCGAGTCTCCGGTTCTCACCCGCTACTTTTGCCAAAATACAAATGGCGAACGATTCGATTGAAGAACCATTCGCCATTTTCGAATTCATTTTAGTTTTGTCCCTGTCTCTATACACAAACTCATACGCCATGGAACAAAATAGTGATAATAACAATCGAAGCTACGATGCCGACCAAATCAGCAAGCAGGCCAACTTTCAGAGCGTCCCCCATCTTTTTTACACCAACTGCACCAAAATAAACAGTTAAAATATAAAAGGTTGTGTCTGTGCTACCTTGCATCGTGGCTGCCAGACGCCCGATAAATGAGTCTGGACCGTGAGTGGCAATTAAATCACTCATTAAAGCAAGAGCCCCAGTTCCTGAAACGGGACGCAGTAACGCAAGCGGCACGACTTCACCTGGCACACCAATCAAATGAAAAACAGGTGACATGGCGTTCATGATAAAGTCAAGAGCACCGGATGCTCTAAAAACAGAGATCGCAACCATCATCCCTACTAAATAAGGAATAATTGAAATTGACATGCCAAACCCTTCCTTAGCGCCTTCAACAAATGTCTCATAGGTTGGAACTTTTTTAATGGTTCCATATATTAAAATGCCGCCAATTAGGAAAGGGATAAACCAAATGGATAATTCCGTTAACCAACTCATATCGTTCGCTGCTTTCTCATCTTTCTTAAATAAAAGATGCGATCAATGATAATCGCTCCGATAAATGCACAAGCTGAGGCCATAATCGTTGGACCAACGATGTCCGTTGGAGAAGCAGAACCGTAGCTCATCCGGATTGATATGACTGTTGTAGGGATAAACGTGATACACGCAGTATTTAATGCAAGGAGCGTCACCATTGACCGACTTGCTGAATCTCGATTATCGTTAAGCTGCTTTAATTGTTCCATTGCTTTAATACCCATGGGTGTAGCGGCATTTCCGAGTCCAAACATATTTGCCGTTATGTTGCTCAAGATATATCCCATAGCCGGGTGGTTAGCAGGAACTTCTGGAAAAATCTTTGTAGCAAGCGGACGTAGCATTTTAGCGAATGTTGCGAGAAGCCCGGACACTTCTGCAATCTTCATTAACCCTAACCAAAAAGCGAGGACACTAATTAATCCTAGACAAATGGCAACGCCCTCCTTTGCACCAGAAAAAATCGCTGCATTCACTTGATCCATTGTTCCATTCCAAGCTGCAAAAAGAACGCCAATAACAAACATAGACATCCAAATTTTATTAATCATTTGCTTGGACCCCCACTACTACTTGAATCACTCCAAACAATCGACTCCAAAAGGAGCGCTGCTCTTCTTCAGTTGGAGGATCATAATATAGAGGGATACTCGTTAGCACTTCTTGATCCATCTTCACTGTTAGTTTCCCAACGGGCTCGTTCAGCTTTTCTTCGGTCACGGGAGGTGTGACGAGTGTGACTTCCTGATTCAGTTTGTTCCATTCATTTTTCTTAATCGGATAAAAGTACGATTGTTTCGAATAGATTCTTCCTTTATAGTACTCGTCCTGAACGATGGAAATTGGTCCCTCCTGAACAACCTCTTGAAGCTTCACCTGGTCAAATGCCCAATTAAATAGATTCATATGATCATCCCAATCACTTGGCGCATCAAGTGTAACAACAATCAAATCAAGATCATTTTTAGTTGCCGTTGAAACAAGCGTACGATGAGCCAACTTCGTATACCCGGTTTTCCCACCAGTTGAATATTTATAAAGCTGAGTAAGTAGCTTGTTTTTGTTATGAAACACTCGAGTCGTTCCTTCTTTTGTGCGGTAATCACTCGTACCTGAAATCGTTTTGTACGTATCATTAGTCATCGCATACTGTGTAAGAAGAGCCATATCATATGCGCTAGATCGGTGATTCTCTAGGTCATCTAAGCCATGTGGGTTTTGAAATATCGTATGCTCCATTCCAATCTCTTCTGCTTTTTGATTCATTAGTAGAACAAAGCCCTCTACGCTTCCTCCTACATGTTCAGCAATAGCCATTGCTGCGTCATTTCCACTTCTCATCATTAATCCATACACTAAGTCTTCAAGTAAAACCTTCTCGCCAGCTTGCAGGTATAACGAAGACCCTTCTGTTCCAAATGCACGATCAGAAACGGTAACAGTCTCATTCAGTTTACCGGACTCAATAGCGAGAATAGCTGTCATGATCTTAGTTATACTTGCTATCCGCATCGGTTCATGTTCATTTTTTCCGTATAACACTCTGCCTGTTGACTGTTCCATTAAGATAGCAGCTTGCGCAGAGACCCCGATGTTCGCTTCTGCTTTTACAAACGAAGTTGTCCATCCCATCGTTAACAGCAATACAGATAGTACTAATAGACTAATCTTTTTCATCATCTGCTACTCGCCTCGTTCCTGTGTTCAAGGGTTGTCCCCTGACTTCTTACCAATATATCTATGCCGGACAACCTTTTTTATGACGGGTTATCAGGTTTAGAAAAAAAGAGATGTGAGCAGACTAGCTAAAAAATGAAAGAGTGATATGGTTGGTTGAAGAACTTAAAAATTTAGGCTTTATTATCTTACGTATTGTGACCATCTTTCCTCTGCTACTAGTCATGACGATGTACATGGGAAAACGTTCAATTGGAGAACTTCCCATCTTTGATTTTCTAATCATTATTTCTCTAGCTTCTGTTGTCGGTGCAGACATTGCCGATCCTAACGTTAAACATCTTCCAACAGCCTTTGCTATTATTTGCATCTGTTTGCTTCAAGTGATTGTCTCAAAACTCGCTATTCGAAATCGTACCTTTGGAAAATGGATTTCATTCGAACCGACAGTGGTTGTACGAAATGGGAAAATTCTAGTGCAAAACATAAAAAGTATTCGTTACTCTTTGGATAACATTTTAGAAATGGCACGGAGTAAAGGTGTCTTTGACCTAGATGAAATTGAACTTGGTATCATTGAAGCGAGTGGGGAGCTTAGTGTATATAAAAAAGCAGACAAGCAGCCACCCTCAATTGAGGATCTAGGGATTCAGAAAACACCTGGTGGAATTGCCTATCCAGTTATTATCGAAGGGGAAATTCAACAAGAAGTATTAAAAAGGCTTAAATTAAATCAAGAAACCCTCCTGGAAAAGCTAAACCAGAAGGGTATTCACTCATACGATTCTATTTTTCTTTGTACCATTAATTCAATTGGCGAAATTCAGCTTGCCTACACGAATCACGATGTTAAATATGAATCCATTCAGCATTAGCCTTTTGGTTTAAAGATAAGTGAAGCTAAGAAACCAAAGATAATGGCTGCAGAGATTCCGGCACTCGTCACCTCAAAAATACCTGTTAATACACCGATAATTCCATTACGCGCAACTTCATCCATCGCTCCTTGAACAAGCGAATTCCCAAAACTTGTAATCGGAACTGTTACACCTGCTCCTGCAAAATCAATGAGTCGATCGTAGACACCAATACCGTTTAGGATGGCACCACTTACAACGAGTGTTGACATGGTGTGAGCTGGTGTGAGCCCTCCTACATCCATTAAAAGTTGTCCAATGACACAAATGAATCCTCCAACGAGGAAAGCCCATAAAAAGATCAAGCTCTCACCCCCTCAGCTTCTATTGACACTGCATGAGCAATACAAGGTATGGATTCCTTTTGTTGAAACGAAAGTGGCGATAAAAGAGCACCTGTTGCAATGACAAGAATCCGGTTTAGCTCCCCTTTTTTCATTCGGTTTAATAAATGACCGTATGTAACAACAGCGGAGCAACCAGGTCCACTCGCTCCAGCAAGTACAGGTTGATCTTCTTTATAAATCATGAGGCCGCAGTCTTTAAATTGATTTTCTTTTAACACAATCCCTCTTTGTTCACACAATTCTTTTGCAATAGCGAGTCCAATTTCTCCAAGATCCCCACTCACAATTAAATCGTAATCTTCTGGACTAGATCCCGTATCACGAAAATGTGCTTCAAGTGTATCAACAGCAGCCGGTGCCATCGCTCCACCCATATTAAACGGATCAGATAATCCCATATCAATAATTCGTCCGATAGTAGCCGATGTTACACGCGGACCATTTCCTTCATGAGAAACAACCGCTGCACCAGCTGCTGTTACAGTCCATTGCGCTGTTGGTGGTTTTTGTCCACCATATTCAGTAGGATAACGAAATTGCTTTTCTGTAGCTGCGTTGTGACTAGAAGCGACGGCAATAGCATGATTAGCTCCTTTTGTCTGAATAAGGTATGCAGCCATTGCAAGACCTTCCATTGAGGTTGAACATGCACCAAACAATCCAAGGTAAGGGATTTTAAGGCTTCTTCCTGCAAATGTCGAAGGTGTTAACTGATTAACCAGATCCCCTGATAACATAAACTGTATCTGATGCTTTGTCAGTCCACCTTTCTCAATCGCCTTCTCACATGCTTGTTCAATTAAAACGGTTTGTGCTTTCTCGTATGAACCCTGTCCCATCCAGAGATTATCATGCAGAATATCAAACTCATCCGCTAAACGACCATTTGCTTCAAAAGGTCCGCCGATTGTGCCAGTTGAACGAATAATTGGTCTGCTCTCAAACACCCAGCTCTGTTTACCTACTAACATTTAAAACCCTCCTTGGATGATGGTTTTAATGATGGCCACGAAAAATGCCGCAACTGTCCCAAAAACAATAACTGAGCCAGCAAGTTTAAACATATTCCCACCTACACCGAGTACATAGCCTTCGGTGCGATGCTCTATCGCTGCAGATGCAACTGAATTAGCAAAACCTGTAACTGGCACAGCCGTTCCAGCTCCTGAAAATTGCGCAAACCGATCATAGACGCCGAATCCGGTTAGTAATGTCGATATTAAAATGAGAACAGCGACCGTAGGGTTACCTGCTGTTTTCTCAGTAAAGTCAAAAAAAGTATAAAAGAAAATAGAAATCCCTTGTCCAATCACACAAATGAGCCCACCTACCAAAAACGCCCGTATACAATTCATCAGTACAGGTCGTTTTTTTTCATGTTTTTTAGCCAGCTGCTGGTACTGCTTTTGTTCTGGATTTAATTGTTTTTTAGACGCCATGTACACCTTATCCCTTCATATCTTCTTCTAGTTTTTCTACTTTCTTTTTTAATTGCTTTGCATCTATTTTTTCATTTGCTACTTGCTGCTCCAGCTTTTCTAGCTCCATGTAAATTTTTTGATCCGTTGTAATGTGTACTTTTGATTCAGGAAACTCATCTTTTACTCGTTTAAACGCTTCTTGACGAATATGTTTTAGCTTTAATCGATCAAATTGCTTTACTTTCGGATCAAGAAATAATAGGTGTTCGTATTGAATCCCTTTCACATCAACCACTTCTTCCATTTGTAGCACAAGCTCTTTCGCTTGAATGATGTTACTTTGGCTTACCACTGGATTTAGTTCATCATCTGAGAGTGACTTTATATCTTTTGCCCCTCCACAAGCCGTAAGAAGAAGGAAACATATAATCATTACAAGTATGAATTTCTTAAACATAACACCCATCCTTTACCTAATTTGCGTCGATGCTTTTCACTTAGCATTTGAAAGAGCGCTCTATTTTATAACAACAAACGAATGTTTTTTGTTCGGATAACTATCATTTTTAAGCTCAAGCTAAGGAACAAGCTACAATGAAAGGAATTGTTATATGCTTAATTCTACTTATGGTTCACTTACGGTTGAATTAATTGTTGGTTTTTTTGCGCTGTTATTACTTACAAAGATTCTTGGGAAAAACCAGTTGTCCCAGCTTTCTCCATTTGATTTTGTCTCAGCCTTAGTGGTTGGGGAGCTTGTCGGAAATGCCATCTATGATGATGAGGTAAGTATTTTTAGGGTGCTTGTTGCCATCGCAATCTGGGGAACGTTGATTTATCTGATTGAAATCACAACGCAGAAAATAAGGAGATCCCGTTCAATATTAGAAGGCAGTCCGTCCATTGTTATCTATAAAGGGAAGGTTGATTTTAAAGCCTTAAAGAAAAATAAATTAGATCTTAATCAGCTTCAGCATCTGTTAAGAGATAAAGGTTCCTTCTCCATTAATGAAGTGGAGCATGGAGTGCTGGAGACTGATGGAACCATTACTGTTTTGAAGAAGCATGCATTTGACACACCTAAAAACCAAGAGCTAAATATTAAGCCTTCTTCAGTTCCACTCCCCCTATTAGTAATTCTCGATGGAGAAATTTCAAAGAAAAACCTCGAGACAGCAAACCTTACGGAAACGTGGCTTCAAAAAGAAATCCATAGACAAGGATATAAAAAGTGTGAAGAGATCTTATATGGGGAATGGATTGAAGGCGACGCCTTATATCTTCAAGCTTTTGAAGAATCATCTTCCTAAACGTTCACAAGGCTTTAGATTTTCATTTTCGAGAAAGTAAGGTAGTATTAGGATTAGATAACAGAAAATCTCGTCATGATTTTGAGATTAACCAGGAGGAATGTGTTCATGGTCAGAAGTATATTGAATAATGTGTATTCACTTGGTTTAGGTGCTGCCGTAGCGAGTAAAGAACAGATTGAAAAAGCGGTAGATGATTTAGTCAAAAAGGGCGAGATTAAACGATCTGAATCAGAGAATCTTGTTGATGATTTAATTGAAAAAGGAAGTCAAACTCAAAAACAAATTGATGGCATTGTTCAAGAGCGTGTTCAACAGATGCTCCGCTCTATGAATATCGCAACAAAAGAAGAAGTGGAAGCGTTAGAGCGCAGAATTAGAGAATTAGAACAATCCATTTCAAAACAGTAAAACAGACAGTCAGACCAGAAACAAAAAAGGCGGTTCTTTTTAAAGATCCGCCGCTTTGCGTTTTTTGTCTCTTTTTATAGAGCTGGAGGTGACCATGCATTGATTAAAAAACGCATTCGCTATATTCAACGATATCAAGATATTCTTACTGCCCTTTTTCATTATGGATTCGGTCACTTAGTTCGTGATCTTGGTCTGTTAGACTTTGTGAGAACACCGAAAAAAAAGAAAGACCCTAATTACTATCGTTCCACTGCAGAACGACTTCGCTTACTTTTAGAAGAGCTAGGACCTACATTTATTAAGCTCGGACAAGTAGCAAGTACTCGTTCTGACATTTTTCCGGACTATTTAATTAGCGAACTAAGTAGACTACAAGACCATGTCCCCCCCTTCTCCTTCCAGGAAGTAAAATCCATTATAGAGGAAGATTTACATGCACCTCTACATGAGATCTTCCACGATTTTGAAGAGAAGCCCATTGCAGCAGCGTCAATTGGTCAAGTACATAAGGCTCTCCTCCCATCTGGTGAGCAAGTTGTCGTTAAAGTAAGACGTCCCAATATTGAAAAGATCGTATTAACAGATTTAGCTATACTTGAGGATTTACTTAGTTTAGCTGAAGAGCGATTAATCTGGGTTAAGCAATTTAACCTATTAGATGTGTTCCATGAATTTTCAGAAGCCTTAAAGCTGGAAATGAATTACCGGGAAGAAGCTCAGAATACAGAACGAATTCTTCGTCAATCCGAAGATGACCCATTTGTAGAAGTGCCTGACATCTTTAATGAGTTTTCAAGCAAACGAATCTTGACCATTGGTTTTGTTGAAGGAGAAAAGATTACCTCTATTACAGAAGAAGCTGGTTATAACTTAAGTAAAGTGGCTGAGAACTTCGCAAAAGGGTTGTTCCAACAAATTTTTGTTTATGGTTTCTTTCATGGTGACCCTCATCCAGGAAACGTGTTTGTTAAAAAAGACGGTACCATTGCACTGATTGATTTCGGGATGGTTGGCAGATTATCGATGGAAATGCGACAAAATTTAGCGTTATTAGTCATTGGTCTAAAAAGCAGACATACAGATAAAGTATTAAAAGCATTAAAGAATATGAAGATTGTACACGATGAAGTCAACCAAGTATTGTTAAAGGACGACTTAGACGCACTGCGCCTTAGATACTATGATGTGCCGATCAGTGAAATCAGCCTTGGAGAGGCCGTGCAGGATCTGTTTACCGTTGCCAACAAACACAATTGTAAGATTCCATCTGATCTCACGATTTTAGGGAAATCACTATTATCAGTTGAGCGAATTGTGTCAAACTTGGATCCAGAGCTACGGATCATGGACTTAATTGAACCTTTTGGGAAAACGTTAATTAAGGAGAGATATGATCCTCGGCGTTTAACATCTCTACTTAAAGATGAAGTGATTGATTCCCTTGATCTTGTTCGAGATCTTCCAAGAGAGCTACGAGCTTTATCAAAATCAGTTCAACACGGGAAAATCAAAGTAGAAATATCTGTTCCTGAGGTGGATCGCTTAATTAATAAGATTGATAAGGTAAGCAACAAAGTGTCATTTGCCATTGTATTGATGTCCTTTAGCGTCATTATGGTAGGAATTATTGTTGGGGCTTCTTTAACGAGCGAGCCGACTATCCTATTACAGCTTCCGGCTATTGAAATTGGATTTGTGATAGCAATCTTAATGTTCCTATGGATCATCTTTTCGATCATTCGATCGGGACGTTTTTAGCAAGAAAATACAAAGTTGGCAGGTATATATATGACAATTGAATTCGACATTATTAACACACTCGCAATTATTTTATTTATTGTGAATCTCCTCCTCGCCACTGTGCTCATCTTTATCGAACGAAAAGATGCCACATCAACATGGGCATGGTTACTTGTTCTCTACTTTATTCCGTTTTTAGGCTTTATCATTTATTTATTAATTGGGCAAACCTTATCACGGAGAAAGATGTTTGAGTGGGAAGGCATCCAAAAGATAGGAACTGAAAGCGTCATTGAAGAGCAAAAAGAACATATTAAGGATCCTGCTTTTGCCTTTAATGAACCTGTGGTTGACGAGAGTCGAGACCTCATCTACATGATGCTAATTAATAACGACGCCGTATTAACCAAGAATAATGAGGTTAAGCTATTTACGGATGGTCATGAGAAATTTGAGCAATTACTTCTAGATATCCAAAACGCAAAGTCGTTTATTCACATGCAATATTATATATTTCGGAACGATGAGATTGGTAAGAAAATCATTCAAGCTCTCACAGCTAGAGCTCATGAAGGTGTTAAAGTTCGTTTTTTATATGATGATTTAGGATCGCGGAGTTTGAAACGAAAGCACCTAACTGAGCTTGAAAAAGCGGGTGGAGAAATCGGAGTGTTTTTCCCTTCAAAGCTTTCGCCCGTTAATCTTCGCCTTAATTACCGGAACCATCGCAAATTGATTAACATTGATGGATCACTTGGATATGTGGGTGGATTTAATGTAGGCGACGAATACCTTGGAAAAAGTAAAAAGTTCGGCTATTGGCGCGATACACATTTACGATTAAAAGGCCCTGCCGTTCATTCAATTCAGACTCGCTTCATACTTGATTGGAATCAGGCTGCCAAAAATTATCATATTTCCTACGAGGATCGTTACTTCCCTACGATTGAAACAACTGGATCCACTCCAATTCAAATGGTATCAAGTGGACCAGATTCAGAATGGGAACAGATTAAAAGTGGCTATCTAAAAATGATCATGAAGGCTGAAGACTCCATTTATATTCAGACCCCGTATTTTATACCTGATCAAACCTTACTTGATGCATTAAAGGTTGCTTGCTTAAGTGGGATTAATGTTCAAATCATTATTCCAAACAAACCTGATCATATGTTTGTTTACTGGGCGACACTTTCTCACGTAGGTGAATTGTTAAAGGTAGGTGCGAAGGTTTATACTTACGAAAACGGCTTTATTCATGCGAAAACGTTAATTGTAGATCGCAAAATTAGCTCGGTTGGTACGGCGAATATCGATATGAGAAGCTTTAAGCTAAACTTTGAGGTTAACGCATTTATTTATGAGAGAGAGTTGGCCGAAGAGCTTTTGGCAAAGTTTGATGAAGATTTGAAGCTATCCAAGCTTTATACGCTTGAGATTTATGAACAAAGACCAAAATGGATTCGTTTCAAAGAATCGATTTCAAGACTTCTTTCGCCTATTTTATAATTGGCTCATCTGGACGGACATTCCCATCGAATGCTCGTCCTTTTTTCTATTCAACTCGCCTGCCTTGTCATGCTGAATACGTCATAACAAAATGTAGAACAGCTTCTTCGCTTGAACGATTTTCATACGCATGCTCAACGTCTGCCTCAAACTTAACGGCATCATACACGGATAAGTCAGTTGGTTGCTCTTCAATCCAGACAGTTACTTCTCCCTTCATCACCGTTACATACTCAACCACACCTTCCTGATGTTTGCCAGGCCGATACGTACTGTGAGGTTTTAAAAACGCTCGATGAACTTCTACTGGTCCATACACTCGATCATCAAACATCGGTTCAAGAAGACACACCCCATCTACACTGTACACTTTGTTCCCAGTATGACTGCGCGAAATCAGTACATCCTCAGCTTCCTTTAGAAGAGCTGATATTGGGATGCTTAAAGCATTTGCGATCTTCCAGATGACTGCTAAGGAAGGATTCGCCTCACCCCGCTCAATTTTGCCAAGCGTTAACGCGCTCACGTAAGAGCGGTCGGCTAATTCTTGAATACTTAAACGCTTCTCTGTTCGTACCTTTCGTAATGTACTTCCGATTTGGCTTGCAAACTGTTTCTCATCATCATTTCGATTCAAAGGGTTTTAACACTCCTTTTCTTTTTACACTTATGATACTATAATATATAAAATCTATATTATAGTATATGAAAAGAGGCTATTATGAAAGAATTATTAATTGGCTTACTTGCTTCTGCATTCTTTGCGGTTACATTCATTCTAAACCGTTCAATGGAGCTGGATGGTGGAAGCTGGATGTGGTCCTCTTCTCTACGCTTCTTTTCCATGATACCGTTTCTTTTAATCCTTGTGCTGTTTCGCCGTAAACTAATGCTTCTACTTCATGAAATGAGAAAACAGCCAATTCAGTGGCTCATCTGGAGTTTTTTGGATTTGTTTTATTTTATGTACCTATTACGTTTGCAGCCTCATATGGACCAGGCTGGCTGCTCGCTGGAACCTGGCAGCTGACAATCGTGTGTGGCGCATTGCTTGCTCCATTATTCTTAACGAAGCAAGGATCTATCACAAAACGATCAACCATTCCATTATCAACGTTAGCTGTTTCATTCTTTATCTTACTTGGTGTAGTACTAATTCAAATTCCTAATGCACGCTCGCTATCAACAACCGAAATTGTACTCGGTATAGGTCCAGTTGTGATCGCTGCTTTCGCCTTCCCACTTGGTAACCGTAAAATGATGGAGGTTTGTGGCGGCCGACTTGAAACGATTGAGCGCGTTCTTGGAATGACTCTTGCAAGTTTGCCATTTTGGTTCATCATTGCTTGCATTGCCCTCTTTCAAAAAGGCTTGCCATCAACATCTCAAGTCACGCAATCAAGCATTGTTGGGTTAAGCTCAGGAGTAATCGCCACTACACTATTGTTTTACGCTACAAACCAAGTAAGACATGATCAAGCTCGTCTTGCTTCTGTGGAGGCCACTCAATCCATGCAAATTCTTTTTGTTATTGTTGGAGAAATGCTTCTCTTATCAATTGCCCCACCTAAAGGGATTGCGTTAATTGGTATTATGATCATTATTGCTGGCTTACTCCTACACACATTTCTCACATATAAGAATACCAAAAAGATCACGCTAATGCAGAAAGCTTCATAGTAAAAAAAGGTCGGGACATTACATGAATGTAGATAGCAAAACACGAACATAGTATAATACCCGCTACAGGAGAATCCCTCACTTTCTGCGGAAAAGGCGCAGCTACAGTGTCTCACCATTTTTTTACCGCAGGAGTTTAGGTTCTCCTTTCGCTTGTTGTGCAATAATACGAATGGCGAATGATTCAATCGTAGAATCATTCGCCATTTTTTCATTCATTTTTAGTTTTTTCTCAGGTTCTTTTTTCGGGGGCTTAATAGGGCTGCCAGCGTAGTTTCTTTGCTTCGGCGAATCGTTTGGAAACCTCTTTCCAGTTCACAACATTCCACCATTGCTCGATGTAATCCTTACGAACATTTTTGTATTTTAAATAATACGAGTGTTCCCATACATCCAACACGAGCAGCGGCACTTGGTCTTGCTGAGAAAGGTTTTGATGCTTCTCTGCTTGTAGAATTTCCAATCGGTGAGCCCTTGGACTCCAAACAAGAATCGCCCAGCCCCCTCCTTCTACTTTTTCAGCCGCGGCAGAGAAATGAGCCTTAAACTGCTGAAAGTTGCCAAAGTCCTTTTGAATTTGACTTGCAAGCTCCCCCATTGGCGCTCCGCCGCCATCTGGAGACATAACCATCCAAAACAGGGTGTGTAAATAATGACCTGCCCCGTTAAACGCAAGCTCTCTCTCCCAATGCTTCACTAAATCAAAGTTACCTGTTCTTCTCGCCTGCTGAAGCTCCAACTCTGCTTTGTTTAAATCATCTACATATTTCTTATGCAGAATGTCATGGTGAATGCGCATCGTTTCTGTGTCAATATAAGGTTCTAATGCACCCGCTTCATAAGGCAGAGGCGGGAGTGTATGTCCACCGATCGGAACAGGATTCTCTTCAACTACACCGTTTTGCTGACTAAAATTTTGGAGAAGCTGCCATTGTCTATACGCTTCATCAGCTAACGTTACAATAAAGGCTTCATCATGAGAACGATAGGTCAGTCCCTCTCGCAAACGAAAGATCGCTTGTTCAAATGAATCCGTATTAACTTGATTGCGTTTGAATGACACTCTGTTCTCAAGCCATATCTGTTCCAAATGCTGAGCCCAATTTACAATGGTCTGAATGTATTCACTCAAAACAATGCCCCCTAGTTTTTCGTTTGGATTATTGTATGTGTGAATGCCTAAATTGTGATTAGGATTTTAATTGCTTAGACAAAACTAACACTAGAGTCTTATATTTTCCCTCCGCTAATAATACGAAATACAAAAAACGAATGATTCGATGGTTGAATCATTCGTCTTTTTAAATAAACATTCAGTTTTGCCATAGCAAGTCTCTTATTCGCCTTCTGTTTCGTTCATTTTCTGAAAGAAAAGGTCGGCTTCATCTTCGGAAAATTCTTCGTCGCTTCCTTCAGGTAAAGGAGGAAGCTCTGAAAGATCTGTTAGTCCAAAATGGTCTAAAAAATAATCTGTTGTACCGTATAGAATGGCCCGTCCTGTCCCAGAGACCCTTCCCACGTCTGTGACTAGAAGCTTTGAAACAAGTGATTGAAGTGATTTCTCTGACTTTACCCCTCTTACTTCGTCAATCTCAACTCTAGTAATTGGTTGTTTATAGGCAACGATTGCGAGCGTTTCAAGTGCTGCCCGTGATAAGCCTGAATGGATAGGCGAAGAAGCGAGCTTCTTAAAATAGGTTGTGTGTTCTGGAAGCGTTGCAAGCTTTAGAACACCAGCTGTTTCAATGAGCTGCAACCCTCGATTCGAGTCAGAAAATGATTGCTTTAAACTTGTAACAGCTGCATTTATATCACTTTCCTCTAGTTCTAGTACGTCTGACAGTTGCTGATAGGTTAACCCTTCATCTCCTGTCACAAAAAGCAGTCCTTCTATCACTGCATGTAACTCTTCTTTCTTCATGCATTAATCCCTCCGCCAGCCTGGTAAATCAAAATATCCGAAAAGTGATCGTGCTGTTCACAGCGAATAACGTTTGTCTTCATCAGCTCAAGTACCGCTAGAAACGTCACGACCAGCTGGCTTTTTTCACCTGATTCAAATAAGTCTTCAAATCGCTTGGGACCCTGAGTTTGGAAGATCAGGTTCATGACTTGATCCATCTTTTCTTCAATTGAATATTCTTGACTTTTAATTGTTCGTGTTTGTGGTGTACTAAATGTTTTGCGTTTCATTAATTTTTGATACGCTGATAACATATCAAACAATGAAACACCTTGTATCGCAAGATCTCTGCGTTCCTGCTCTGTTATGTATGGATCAAGATCCTCTGGTGGTTTTGTATGAATCAAGCTGCGCTCTTGTTCTTTATCCTTAAGCGTCTCAGCTGCTTCTTTGTATTTACGGTACTCAATTAACTGAAACATTAATTCTTCTCGCGGATCGTCTTCCACGTCCATCGACCATTCGTCCTCAAACAGCTCCGTCGATTCCTTTGGTAGGAGCATTTTGCTTTTTATCGCAAGTAATGTTGCCGCCATTACTAAATATTCGCTTGCTATATCTAATTCAAGATCATTCATTGTATGAATATAGTGCAAATATTGATCGGTAATCCGAGCAACGGGTATATCATAGATATCTACTTCTTCTTGATTAATTAAATGCAGGAGAAGGTCTAATGGTCCTTCAAATGCATCAACTTTTACACTATAGGAATTCATTTATATCACGGCCTTTTGCATACGTTCAATTGGAGTATACCATACTTACGATTATGGTGGAACGCTTGCTATTTAAGAGCTACAGTTGGTATATTGAATCCATTAAGGTTGTTTGAACGTGGAGGTTTGATTATGCAATATCCTAAAGCCTATCTTGAATTTCTGATCTATTTTCATACAGATCGAGATTATTTTGAATGTCATGAAGTACTAGAAGAACATTGGAAGACTACGCCTCGCCAAAAGGAAGATCAATATTGGGTCGCTCTTATTCAACTGGCCGTCGGACTTTATCACGAGCGACGTGGAAATATTCCAGGCGCAAAGAGAATGTTGTCGAGTTCATTGCGAATCATTGATAATGATCCGCTTGCTTTCAACATGCTAGGTTTAAATACCCCGAAACTTATAAAATTGATAAATGAACGTTTGATCCAAATTGAACAATCTGCATCGTTTTTAGATATGGATTTACCCATCGATGACCCTCAATTACTTAAGGAGTGTTATTCCGCTTGTGAAGATAAGAAGCTAGTCTGGTGTGCACCGAGTATGCTTGATAGAGGAGAACTTGTTCATAAGCATTCGCGGAGAGATCGAAGTGAAGTCATTGCCGAACGTGCACTTCAATTAAAAAAACGAAGAGACTCAAAACAAAACCCACTGGACAATTAATCATCATCCAGTGGGTTTAACTTTTTTAAGCGTCAATTGCTCGGCTTAGATTAGCCATCTCAATGGCAGCAATAGCCGTTTCTGCCCCTTTGTTTCCAGCTTTTGTACCTGCTCGTTCAATAGCTTGCTCAATCGTGTTTGTCGTTAATACGCCGAAGATGACTGGGATACCCGTAGATAAAGCCAGTGATCCTACGCCTTTAGCAGCTTCATTACAAACATAATCGAAGTGTGGAGTCGATCCTCTAATAACCGTACCCAGTGTTAAGATGGCATCGTATTTGCCAGTGTCAGCAAGCTTTTTAGCCGCGAATGGAATTTCAAATGCTCCTGGTACCCACGCTACTTCAACATCGGCTTCATTGACGCCGTGCCTTCTTAATACGTCCTCTGCACCAGATAGCAGCTTACTTGTAATGAATTCGTTAAACCTCGCTACAACAATCCCAATCTTTAATCCTTCTCCTGTTAACTTACCTTCATAAATCGTTCCCATTATACTCTCTCCTATCCTCTGTTTAAAATTTTAATAGATGACCTAATTTATCTGATTTGGTTTTCAAGTATTTCTTGTTTTCTTGAACATGTGGAAGCTGAATTGGCACACGTTCAACAACTTCTAAATCATAGCCAGAAAGGCCCGTAATTTTACGAGGGTTATTGGTTAACAGCCTCATTTTACGAACACCCAGATCCCGTAGAATTTGAGCACCAATTCCGTATTCTCTAAGGTCTGCTGGGAAACCCAGCTTTTCATTCGCTTCCACTGTATCATAGCCTTCTTCTTGAAGCTTGTATGCACGAAGTTTATTTAATAAGCCGATTCCTCTACCTTCCTGCCGCAAATACAATAACACCCCTCGGCCCTCTTCTTCAATCTGCTTAAGAGCAGCATGTAATTGAGGACCACAGTCACACCGGTGAGATCCAAATACATCACCCGTCAAACACTCAGAATGGACTCGCACTAGAACGGGGGCTTCTGTTGTAATGTCTCCTTTTACTAATGCGACACTTTCTTTTCCTTCTAACGTATCGGAGAATCCCACAATTTTAAATTCACCGTATGCTGTTGGAAGGACTGTTTCAATCTCTCTGGTTATGAGTGATTCTTTTTGGTGGCGGTAGCGAACAAGATCTTTAATCGTAATCATTTTTAATTGATGCTCGTCAGCTAGTTTACGAAGCTCAGGGACTCTCGCCATTGAACCGTCTTCGTTCATAATCTCACAAATGACGCCAGCTGGTCTTGAACCGGAAAGTCTCGCAAGATCAACGGCCGCTTCTGTGTGACCAACTCTTCTGAGAACACCACCGTCTTTAGCAATTAGCGGAAAAATATGACCTGGTCGTTTAAAGTCACCTGACTCAGTTGTAGCATCTGCCAGAGCCCGAACGGTATCTGAGCGCTCATGTGCCGATATACCTGTTGTACTCGTTTGATGATCAATTGATACCGTAAAGGCCGTTTCATGAGGATCCGTACTATTTTGTACCATCGGGCTTAACTGAAGATGAGATGCAATCTCTGAGCTTACAGGTGCACAAATCAATCCACGTCCATGAACAGCCATAAAATTAATAACCTCAGTTGTTGCCTGATCAGCGATTGCTACAAAATCCCCTTCATTCTCTCGATCTTCATCGTCACAAACAATGATGACCTTTCCTTGCTTTAATTCTGTAAGCGCTTCTTCTATCAGATCAAACGGTGATTTCTCCATACGTCCACTTCCTTCCCTCTGTTCCTATGATGTAAATCCGTGTTCTTTTAAGAATCCAGAGGTGATATTGCCTTGCCGAGGGTTCTCTAAAAATTGCTCAATGTATTTACCAACAAGGTCGCATTCGATATTCACGATGTCACCCACTTCTTTATTTCCAATAATTGTTTGTTCAACGGTGTGAGGAATAATGGAGATCGTAAAGCTTGTTTCATCCACGCCGAAAATTGTTAAGCTCGTGCCATCGACTGTGACGGAACCTTTATGTATCATGTACCGTCTTAATTCCTTAGAAACTTGAATGGTATAATAAATCGCATTTTGCTCACCCGTTTTCCGGACAATGGTTCCAATCCCATCAACATGACCTGATACAAAGTGTCCACCAAAGCGTCCGTTTGCATGCATCGCTCGTTCCAGGTTAACTTTGGAGTTTGTTTTTAATGCTTGAAGACTCGATGCCCGAACCGTCTCGGGCATAACGTCCACCACAAACTCGTGATCAGAGAAAGAGGTAACCGTTAAACAAACGCCGTTTACAGCAATGCTATCCCCTTCATATACATCTGTTAGAACTTCTTTAGCTGCAATGGTCATCACAATTGCTTCGCCTGTTTCATTCATAGCTTTAATCGTTCCAACTTCCTCAATAATTCCAGTAAACATATTAGTCTCTCCTCACTCTAGATGAAATCTTTATGTCATCTCCAAGCTGCGTAACGGATTGAATTGTCAACTGTAGTGCTTCATTTAAATTGGCTATTCCTTCTCCACCTACTACAGGAGAAGCGTGCGTTCCTCCAACAAGCTTTGGCGCGAAATATTGAACCATTTCGTTTACATAGCCTTCTTTAATAAAGCTGCCATGCATTTCTGCGCCACCCTCAATTAAAATCGTTTGAATATCACGTTTGCCAAGTTCAAGAAGCACTTCACCAATTGTTAGTGTTTCAAGGCGTATCACTTTCACATCTTGACTACTCAGCTGCTTCTCACGTTCCTCAGAGGCTGTGTTCAATGTAAAGATGAACGTTTCAGTCAGTTGATCCGTTACGATCCGTGCGTCAGCTGGTGTGCGTAGCTTTGAATCCAATACGACTCGCACAGGATGACGACTAACGGTTTCTTCAATTCGTGTGGTAAGTGATGGGTTATCTGCAAGCACCGTTCCAACCCCAACTAAAATCGCATCATTTTCATGCCTTAATCGATGTCCGTCCATCCGAGCTTCTGTGCCGGTGATCCACTTGCTTTCACCTGATACCGTTGCCGTTTTCCCATCTAAGGTTGAAGCCGATTTTAGTGTGACATAAGGGAGATGTGTCTTAATAAAGTGAAAAAAGGCACGATTTAAATCAAGAGCTTCCTCCTCACAGACCCCGACTTCAACCTCGATGCCTGCATCCTCCAGCATCTTGACTCCTTTTCCACCTACTTCGGGATTTGAGTCAACACATGCTACTACCACACGTTTAATACCAGATTCAATAATGCGCTTTGCACAAGGAGGGGTTCGGCCGTAATGACTACATGGCTCAAGTGTGACATAGATCGTTGCATCCTTTGCTTTCTCTTGTGCCATATTTAAGGCGTGAACCTCCGCATGTGCTTCTCCGGCCTTCAGGTGTGCGCCTGTTCCGACAATTCGTCCATCTGCTACCACGACTGCACCAACCATTGGATTGGGCGAAGTCTGCCCTTTGGCCGATTCGGCTAAGGTTAAAGCAAGTTTCATAAATTCTTGATCCATCTACATAACACCTCGTTCATAAAATAAGAAAAAACCTTGAAGGCATCGCTTCAAGGTTTGAATGAATAAGCATAGAATCGTACAGCAAATAAACATATTTAACGATGTTTGTTAAAAATGTGCTGCTCGAACAAGCGGTTTCTCCACACTTTTTTGTGTTCAAAAATCCGCTCGTTTGCTTTTTCCTTCTCCCATCCAGACTTTCACTGTCGGCTCTGGAGTTTCACCAGATCCACCGTTACACTAGGTGTAACGGGTCACGGACTAAGAGACTAACGCCTCATCACCGCCGGTCGGGATTTTCACCCGGCCCCGAAGCAAAAAGATATGAAGTTGTTTTGAATAATAGCACTAGCATTCTAAAAATGCAAGTAAACCACTCAAGATTAATGATATGTCATTCTACTGATCTTTTGAAAGAATTGTTTTTGCAATTTGCTGATCAAGCTCTTCAAATTGGTCATAAGAAATGGTCGCGTATAACTCACTTCGTTTTTGCATATGCTCAAGACTTTCTTTTTGTGTGCCTTGTTTTTTGATCTCGGAGAACACCACTTCATATGCTTTTGCAGCCACACGCATTGAAGTTACTGGATAGATCACCATATTAAATCCCCATATGCTAAATTCATCTGCTGTATAATAAGGAGTTTTTCCAAACTCAGTCATATTCGCGAGTAGCGGAGCATTCAGTTGCTTTGCGAACCACTTAAATTCTTCAGCCCCTTCTAATGCTTCTGGAAAAATGGCATCTGCCCCAGCTTCCATATACGCGAGACTTCGCTCCCTTGCCTCTTGCTTTCCTTCTACACCCCTAGCATCCGTTCTAGCTACAACGTAAAGAGTCGGCGCGACTTTCTTAATGGCTCTAATCTTTTGAACCATTTCTTCCGTTGAAACGAGTCGCTTCCCATTAAGATGCCCGCATTTCTTAGGCAGCTGTTGATCTTCAATTTGCACAGCTGCTACTTTTGCTTCAACCATTTCTGCTGCTGTTCTAGCAACGTTTAACACGCCTCCAAATCCAGTGTCAATGTCCACAAGCAATGGCAGATTCGTTGCACGTATAATATCTCGAGCCCGCTCTGCAACCTCATTTGACGTAATGAACCCAAGATCAGGTAATCCGCGGCTTGCTGTGTAGGCAGCGCCAGATAAGTATAAAGAATGAAAACCAGATTCCTTTGCCATGAGTCCTGCCATCGGATCGTGTGCACCTGGAATTTGAAGAATCGAATTTGCTGTAACAAGACTCGCAAACTCTTCAGCTAGTTCTTTTTGTGTACGCGGTTGATCAACAATCCAAGCCATATGTCACATTCCTCTCGTTAAGACGGTATAAACAGTTGTATAAGAGACGGAACCGTTAATTTTTCCACATTTGATTGCGTGGAGAACGCCTCTAGAATGCCCTCATATTGCTTTGGAGCAAAGTGCACCTGAAGATTCTGTTCAAATTTTCGTTCAATATGTGGAATCGCTTCCTCTCTCCGAAAGCGATGACCAAGAGGATATTCTCGTTCAACTTGTTCAGTTTCAGTTCCATCCTTAAAAATTACTTGCACGGCATTCGCGATAGAACGTTTGTCGGGATTTAAATAATCCAATGTATAATCCTTACTTTCAACAACATGCATCCTGCTTCTAAGTTCGTCTACCCTCTTATCATCAGCTTGCCTTTGTTCATAATCGTCTGCAGTGATTGATCCTTTTAATAAGGCTATGGCCGTAATGTACTGCAAGCAATGATCCCTGTCAGCCGGATTAGTCAGTGGTCCTTTTTTATCAATAATTCGTATGGCTGACTCGTGTGTCTGAATCGTAATGGTATCAATCTCATCAAATCGACCGACTACATCAGGGTGCAATTCAATCGCACATTCAGCTGCTGTTTGCGCGTGAAATTCCGCAGGGAACGACACTTTGAATAATATATTCTTCATCACATAGTCATCAAGCTCTCTTGTAAGTACTAGCTCTTTGCCTTTAAAAAGTACATCTTGAAACCCCCAACCTGGTGCACTTAGAGCTGTTTGATAACCCATTTCCCCTTTTAGAGCAGTCATCGCAAGAAAGACCCCTCTGCTCGTTGCATCACCTGCTGCCCAAGATTTCCTAGATCCCGTGTTCGGCGTATGACGGTATGTTCTGAGACTTGAATTATCAATCCACGCATGTGAGACAGCGTTAATGACTTCTTGCTTTGTTCCGCCCATCATAGCGCATGTTACAGCAGTTGTAGCCACTTTTACAAACAAGACATGATCTAACCCAACTCGGTTTAAGCTATTCTCAAGTGCAAGTACACCCTGAATTTCATGTGCTTTAATCATGTAATCAAGCAAGTCTTTTACCCGCAAAGGCTTCTTCCCTTCTGCTACACAAGCCTGGCTTATGTAGTCACTAACTGCGAGAATGCCACCTACATTATCAGAAGGATGCCCCCATTCTGCAGCTAACCATGTATCGTTATAATCAAGCCACCTAATCATTGTTCCGATATTAAATGCAGCCCGAACAGGATCAAGCACATACGGTGTGCCTGGGACTCTTGAACCGCCTGGAACAATGGTCCCTGGAACAACCGGTCCGAGGAGCTTCACACATTCAGGGTACCTCAATGCCAAAATGCCACAGCCCAATGTATCAGCTAATACATATCGTGCGGTTGTATACGCTTCTTCACTAAATGTTCGTTTGGAGCACGCATACTCAGCTATTTTCTCAAGAAGTATATCGGTTTGCTCTGTCTGATTGAGTATCGTCATACAAGAACCTCCTTGGAGTTAGATCGATTGATACGGTGTGCCGTTATACTGCACACGAGGTCTAAATAAACGATTATTCTGATGTTGTTCGATAATATGGGCACATAAACCTACCGTTCTTGAGCAGAAAAAAATGGGTGTGTATAAATCAATTGGGATACCTAACATGTAATAAACGGGAGCAGCATAATAGTCTAAATTCGGGTATAACCCTTTTTCTCGTTCCATAAGCTCCTCTCCCGCCTCACAAATCCGTAAAAAGCGATCATCCCCGCGTTGATCACTCAAATCAATCAGTGCTCGCTTCATTATCAATGCACGAGGGTCCATCTTTTTAGCGTAGACTCGATGTCCAAACCCCATGATCTTTTCTTTTTGACGAAGCTTTTCTTTCAGTAAATCTTCAAACGCCTCCGGTGAGTTCACTTCTAGTAAAAGCTTCATTACCTCTTCATTCGCTCCCCCGTGTAAGGGACCTTTTAACGAAGCAACAGCACCTGTTAAGGCACCGTACATATCAGACAATGTTGAGGCGATGACTCTTGCTGTAAAAGTCGAGTTTGGCAGCTCATGCTCAGAGTAAAGCAATAAGGACAGGTCAAATATACGCGCCTCAAGCTTTGAAGGGACGCGACGGGTGAGTAAGTATAAAAAGTTAGCGCTGTACGATAAGCTTGAATCTGTTACGATTGTTGACTTTCCATTTAACAGGTGATACGCGTTTGCAGTAATCATAGGAAGTGTGGCGAGAAGTCGATACGCACGTTTTGTGTTCGCTTGAGGCGAGTAATCATGAAGCGATGGATCAAATCCGGCTAATACGGAAAGTGCCGTACGTTGTGCATCCATAGGATGGGTTTCTTGAGGTAGCTCTTGGAGGATGGTCCAAAGTGAAGTTGGAATGTTACATTGTTCCTTCAGCCTTTGTTCTAAAGTCTTAACTTGATCGGTATCTGGAAGCTGATGTTCAAAAAGCAAATGAATCATCTCTACATAGCCAATGTGTTGAGTTAATTCAATTAAATCAAAGCCTTTAATTAAGATTTGTTCTTGATCTGTATCAAGATAAGAAATAGCTGTATCAAGCGCAATTACGTCCTGCAGTCCTGCTTTGAACAATGGTTCGGCCGGCATAATGTTCCTCCTCACGTTGTCAAAACCCAGAATTTAGTGCGTATCCATTTTATAGAGCGCTTTCATTTCTTTCTACCCATACTTTACCATAGGTGTGGTGTCAGCTCAATACTAAAAGAAGCGACTGAATAATCGCTTCGTTTGTTCATTTATTTTTTGCATACAGATAGATAAATGTTTTTGACTGAGAAGTGGCTGCGGCAAGCTGCCAATCTCCATACGTAAAGACTTCATTAAATCCTGTTTGTCTTAATGAAAGATCCATCTCTTCTTTAGGTTGAAATCGTAGCTGTAATCGTTCTCTTTGCAAGATTTCACCCGAAGAAACTTTTTTTACTGATTCAAAAAATGTAAACACATCCCCTTCAAATCCTTCATAGTCCGTAAGAATTTCTAGCGCCTCACCTGTCTCTGGATGTTTTGCATAGTCCGAACTGAAATCCTGCTGCCATTCCTTCCAAACCTTTTCAAGCGGATTTCTTACATCAAATATGAAATGTCCTCCTGGTTTTAATGCTCTATGGACATCCGAGAGCATTTGCTTCCAACTATCACTCGTTAAAAATACTTGTGCCACGTTTGCGGTCATAACGACTGCATCATATGTATTGTCTTTAAGATCTGCACTACTTCCGAGAATCCATTCCACACTACCTTGGATCTCTTTTTGGATCGCTAAATCCAGTGCCTCCTGGTTCGGATCAATGGCTGTTACGTGATACCCTTCTTTAACAAACTGTTCTGTGATCCGGCCTGTTCCACAACCGAGATCTGCTATAACTCTTGCATTCGTTTTTTTTAAAAGTGTACAAAAAAACATCGTATCAAGCGTGCTTTGATTTAATTGATCATATACAAGTGGAATCATATGTACTCCTTTATTAAGAGTAAACAACGAGAGAAATCTCGTTGTTTACTCGTTATTTTCATCTTTTTTTGTGAGTAATAAGCCTTCACGACTTTTACTGATCTCAAATAACCCTGTGGCTGACAAGCCTGCAAGTGTTCCTGCCCACAATCTCATAGAAAGTGCGAGATCCGAGAAAGGGTAAGACAATGCTCCGACAAGTAATCCAACCGCCACAGCTAGTAATGGAATAAATCGTTTTGGAATTTGAACAGTTCGTTTAATGAGTTCAATCAAAGCCAACACAATCGGACTAATAATCGTAGCCAGCATAAGAATAATCTCCACTTGGAAACCCTCCTTTTTAACAGTACATGCGAAAAAAGGAGAAAGGAGACGGCTTCTATATTGGCTGGCATTAATTATGTTTGAAAGAACCTTTGACCGAACGAAAGTAGCTTCAAATCTTGATTGGCCCCTGCAATCAGTGACAAGCCAATCGGACCATTTTTGGATTCAATGGGAATTGTTAATTGGGGTAATCCCGCTAAACCTGCAATACAGCTCAATTGCAGCGTGCTGTTCCGACGTTGTTCAATCTGTTCTGGTGCAAGGTTAACCAAATGTGCAGAACCTGGCACAGTCGGTATGGCGAGTATCGTGTTTGGTTTTATGAGTGCATTCATTTGGTTTTTTATGATTTCTTGTTCTTGCACCGCTTTTTCAAATTGTTCATTTGTGATTAATTTTGCCATCGTAAATCTCTCAGAAATTCCTGGACCAAATGCTGGATTTGTTTCTGTAATCCATTCACCGTGCGCCTGCCACGCTTCATAGGCTTGAGCAATACGAAACGTTTCCTTCCACTCATTTAAGCCATTTTTTGTAATGGAACGCGTCTCTGAGCGCTCTAGTTTCTTTTTCAACGTGTGCAGAGCACCTTGCAAAGCTTCCACACTTTCTTCTTCAACCAAAGCCCACGCTTCATTTGGAAGCAGGATTGAAGTAAAGGATTCTGAAGCTCCACCTTTTTCTTGGAGCAGAACGTCCCCGACTGTCACCATTGTTTGAATCTCTTGAGCCATCCACCCGACCGTATCAAAACGTTTAGCAAGCGGGATGACGCCATCAATTGAAACAGCGCCATGCGTAGGTCTGAACCCATATAGCCCGCAGTATGCAGACGGAATCCGAACAGAACCTCCCGTATCCGTTCCAATCGCAAAATCAACATCACCTGCAGCCGCTGCAGATGCCGAACCACTTGATGAGCCTCCAGGAATATGACCTGGTTTACGTGGGTTTAGCGGCGTACCATAATGAGCATTTTCCCCATTTAAACTATACATCAGCTCGTCTGTATGAGTAGTGCCCAAAAGCGTAGCACCAGCTTGTAAAAGTCTTTTAATTGTAGGAGCATGACTTGTAGACGGCTTATGTGTACGGAGCCAATCAGGGTTTCCAGCGCTAGAGGTCACACCCTTAATGGAAAAAACATCCTTTACCGCAAATGTGAACGAATCTAATAGACCCGTTGAAGTTGGTTGAACACAAACAGATGGATCAACATACGCATTCGTTTTACTCATGAAAATCCTCCCCATATCCTTTTATCTATATCGCCTAAGTTACCTGAAAGCCGGTTGAGAATGTTCGTGTTTGTTAGAATACCTACCATACATCCTCATACTTTTTGAGTGGTTGAGGCATACTAAACACTCAAAAAGGAGGAATGACACATGGCAAACCCAGATAATCGTGCAGATAACGCAAAGCGTATTGGAGAAATTATCACCAATACGGAACAGAAAATTCATGATACAGAAGACTACATGGCCGCTCATGATCACCAATTAGACGAGCATGACCGACAAGATATTATCAACAAAAACAGACGCAGAGAAACAAGTATCGAAAGCTTGCGTAACGAAATTAAAGACGAATCATAACTGATAACTCGTAGGCCCTTCTTTTACGGAGGGCTTGTTTTAATGTAAAAATATACGTTTATCAGACAAAAATATGGTATAATCTTACTAATAATTTGTTGATGAGGAGACTGATGATGGAATATACAAGAATTGATATCCCGTTTGGCTCAATCTTTTTCCAGATTCTCGGTTTTGTTTTTTTGGTTGCGCTCATCTATGGTGGATTTTTGGCGATTAGAGCGTTGAGAAAATATGTAAGGTCGTAAGGAGGGATAAAATGATTTATTTTTACGTTATCGGATCTGCCTTACTTATAATTAGTGGTTTGTTCACTGTTTTCTCCGATTCTAATTCATTATTTTCTATTCCAACTTTTGGTGCGGCATTATGCTTTATCGTTTCAGGTATACTAGATCGGAAACAAGAGAGAGATGAGTTAAAGAAAGAATCTTAATCGGAGAATAGGCTGATTAATCCAGTGATAAATAATACAAGAATGAAAAGAATGCCAAGTACGTAGCGCCAGCGAGCAAACTTAATTTCATTCGTATAATACGTATTTAAAAGAATGAGTCCGTACGTAAATGCGATTAAGATTCTTGAAATCCCTCTTACATATGGAACTTCTATCGCAAAATGCATGATTATTAAAATTAAACTGATGACAGCAAAAAGCGGCCACCATCGTGCAAATTTCTTTAACAATTTGAACCCTCCATATTACTTTTAAAAGGGAAGAGCGCACAAGTAGACTTGAGCGCTCTTTCTTTTTTATGATGTGAAATGTCCTGCTTGAGCTCCGTAATTACGCAGGACCATCGCATTTGTTTTGATCATGCCGTGCTTCTCATAATAAGGAACGAGGTCATCATCACAGCCAAGATCAACCATGTAAAGATGACTGAGCTGCTTTTTCATTCGCTCGACTAATTCGTTACCGATACCTCTGCTTTTATAAGCAGGTAGTACCTCTAGTAACGGGATATAAGCAGACAGAACTCCATCACTAATCGCTGTAATAAACCCTACCACCTGGTTCGCATCCACGTCTACTGCCAAAACAATGTGGCTGCTTTGCTGCAGAAGCTGAATGTGCGCAGCCGAACCTGGATGACTTGGCCAATCCACAAAAAAACCTTCTACCATGCTAGGTGTAACTCCATTTGTATCATAAATAAATTGAATCATTCATCAACACTCCTCGTCATTTTTAATGAATTATTAGACGTATAGGCAGTGGACGAATCAATAAAAAAGTAACAAGAAATACCCTCCTAGTTTGACTAAAAAAAATGAATGATATGTATATGATCACTTTCTATGTATTCCATGCAACTCTATTATAAACGAAATAGTCTAAAAAGGTAAATACTTCAAAGGAAATTAAAAGAAAAACAGAGGATAAAATTGGTTTTTATTTTTCATTGAATACCGAACATATATTCGCATATAATAAGAACAGCGAACCAATGTGGGAGTGTGTATCATGCCATCTTTCGAAGAGCTAGAGGAATATAAAACATTTTTACGTCGAGGAAACTTAACGTGGGAAGGCAGTCGAATGATGCTTCCTGAACATAAGGAACGAATCCGACAATCAAATGAACGAGACTATCGCGTGGAGAAACATGAGCTTGATCCAGATGAGCTTGAGCGAATTGGGCAGGTAGTCATGGATTCTTTACAATATACGAAGTGGGTTAAAGTTACCTATTGGGAGCAGTGGGCTCATCATGAAGTGACAGGTATTATTGCTCAGGTGAGTAAGGATCAGAAACAAGTAAACCTGGAGCTTGAGAATGGTGACTTGATGTACATAGCAGTGGACTGTTTGCGGTCGGTGGAGTTGGTTTAAAATCTAATAATTGATTTAAAGTAATGCGTGTTATGTACTCCTTTTTAGGTTTGAACCTCATAGTGAAGATCGATTCTTCTAGTTGAGAGGATTTTTCTTGGTAAAAGTGTTGAACTACTTGCTGCGCACCGCATTCTTCTTGCTATGCGATCCACACTGCTTGCTAACAGCGGTTGCTTCTTGGTTTTCCCTCCGTTCCCCTGGCTATCAGCCCCTCCTTCTTAATGGAACACGCTCTGGGCTTGGTTAAACTTCCATTCTTCTTGCTAACGCCTCGTTCTTCTTACTAAAATGTGCGAAGTCCTTGATTCGCGGCATTTTTCTCTTACTAAGCAGCTCCTTCTTGGTGGTCAGGTCATAGTTCTTGATGTGCGGCGAATCTCTCTTGATGTTGCTTCCTAACTCCTTACTATCAGCTGCGCAATCTTGATATTTCATCTTTTCTCCTTGCTATCAGCCTCTCGCTCTTGATGGAACATCCTCTGAGCTTGATTATGATCCTTTTCCTCTTGCAAACGTACCTCTCTTCTTATTAAATTCTAAAATGTTCTTGATACCCGGTTCTTTTTTCTTGCTATGAAGACAGTTCTTGGTACTCACGTTAATTTTCTTAGTGTACAGAGCATTTCTCATGCAATGTTTTGTAAGATCCTCTCAGGGTACAGGATGCTAACAAGAGTGTCTTTATGCTACATAAGAATTTGTTTATTGACGCTTTAATTACGGTTACAGCCTTTTGGTTTTTAAGCGTACTCTTAAGGCTTCTTTTTGACGGCGAGGGTAATTTAATCTCTATCCTTCGCGACACTCTCCCAATAGTCATCCATAGGATTTGTGTTGTTTACAACATTATTTAAACTTGTATTGAGGAGCCATCTATAGATTCCCCTTTAACAGCTTATAGATCAAAAAATGGAGGGTCGATCCATGCACATGTTTAATGCCAGATGGCTTCTTGCTGTAGTCATAGCTTTTATTGGTGGACTCGCTTTATATTTCATCGTTCCACTTTTCGGAATTGAACCGAATATAGAGTTATTCACCGCTGGCTTTTTAGGGATATTTATTTTGCGCATAATTTTATTTAAAGCATTCCGTGTCTAGTATTCCCTATTTAAGTCGGGAGAGGCTCAAATCAATCGTAATTATCTAAGCTCTCTGTTAGACTCGCAACTTGGGCCAAAGTAGCCACTCTTTTCATTATCCATAGTGTGAGCTGTATTGAATCTAAATTTACAACCTAGGCATGTGTAAATAGGTTATCTCAGGAATTATATACTTAGCTAACTTGCCCTAATTACCTCATAGACATAAAGTATTCTCCATATAGACGGCAGCTTGAATATTTACTTTTTAATTGGAATTGAAATTGTGTTACTGTTGACCTGTAAATCTATTACATATCGAGGTGACTACATATCGACACTCTTGCAATCTTTGCTTTTTCTGTTGCTACAGGCGCAGTTAGTATTTCTTTACTAAATTATAATAGCCTTATCAAAAGAAATAAGGTTATCCAGGATTTAAATCATCGAATCACTGAATTAGAAAATAGTTAAGCCTTCTATGAAGGCTTTTTCTAATTAATTAAGTGAAACTCATTGCAATTTCCAGCGTATAAATTAAAGAGGTGAACTTAATGAAAGCTAATTTATATTATCTTGCTGGCACTGCATTTCTGTTAACTGGAGGAATCATGATCTTATCTGACTCCGATTCAATACTGAAAACTGTATACATATTTCTCGGGCTCGCTTTCATGAGTAAAGCAACTGCAGAGAAAAAGAAGCAGATGAATGAAAATAATCGCTACTCTGATTAATGTCTAGGTCCATTTTGTTCATAGAAACTTTTGCACTAGTCATCATTACTTTCATATCTTGACAACATGCAAAATGAGAGCTGCCATGTAGGTAGCCCTCTTTTTATGTATTGAACTTCGAACAATGTTATTTTAGATTCTTAATTTCTTTTCTAATCATTAAATTCACATCTACTGCAAGATACTCTCCGCGTACTACCGTCCATCTTGTTCTTATTCCTAACTCATCTTGAATGAGCTTTGCTTGGTAACGATCCGACCCGTGAACGTTTATGACTTTAACTTCCCAAATGTAATCTTCTCCATTGTGGTTCGTTTCATAAAATTCATGACTGTGAAGTTTGTAAAATTCTATTTCTCCCACCTCCCCTGGCACCTTATTCGACAGCAACTGTCATTTCCCCTTCTAATTTATTCCATTCCAAACCACACACCAACGATGCCTTAACTGGCTAGTGTCCTAATTAGTTATGGCTATGTTATTGATATGCAGTTTAGAGGGGATAAAAAAGAAACTAATTACCAAACCTTTCGCTTAATACCTTCAAACTTCTGAGATATTATCTCTTGATTCTTTTGTACATTTCTCATCAGTCTTTCTTTCTTCTGATCCATCAAGTTCCCATTATCAATTGCTTTCAGATTACTTTTGCGCATTTTCCAAAAACTATTCGTATTTATAATGAATAATACCAAGAGCACAGTGATCACTATAAATGCCAGAAGGATGTATAAGACTCCAATTAAGTTGAGAATTATTGAATCCATGGCTATAGCTCCTTGTTCATTCTTTTAATTTCATCAAGTTCATTAGACATCTTGTTTTGCTTATCTAAGATCTCTTCTAAAACCTTTAACTGATTTTCTCGTTTTTCTTGAGCTTCTTTTATTAGCGATACATTTTTTTGTTCAGCAGCTTTTAACCTTCGACTATTTATAAATAATATAAGCATAGAAATTATCAAAAGCGTTGCTGATAAGGTAAGCACTTCCATACATTCATCCCTCCATTGTTTAAAACTTCGATACTAAATCATTTACAGGTTCAGATCTATAAAAAATTGATTTATTTATAATAAAAAGAGCTACCCATAAAGGATAGCTCTAAGCATATATTACTCTTCCCAAACCTTCACTTCGTTCATTACATCGCCTTGCTTGATGCGCGTGATTAGGTCTTCGCCTTCGATAACTTGTCCGAACACAGTGTGCACGCCATCAAGGTGTGGTTGTGCTTCGTGAACAACGAAGAATTGGCTTCCTCCCGTGTCTTTACCAGCGTGCGCCATAGATAGAGCACCTTTTACGTGTTTGTGTGGGTTGCCTTCTGTTTCACATTTAATTGTATAGCCAGGGCCGCCTGTGCCGTTACCAGCTGGGTCTCCGCCTTGTGCTACGAAGCCTGGGATTACACGGTGGAATGTTAATCCGTTGTAGAAACCGCTGTTTGCTAGTTTCTCGAAGTTTTCTACGTGTCCTGGTGCTGCTTCTGGGTAAAATTCAATGACTAATTTTTCGCCGTTTTCGAATGCGATGTGTCCTTTTTTCATATGAATCATCCTCATTTCTTTAAAGGTTTGTCTTATCTTTTGTTTGCTGTTTAGACAGCCAGATTCTATTGTACACCATCTTCTTTCAAATAGAAAACGATAGTGACTTATGCTATTAACGGGAGAGAGGAAGATCTAAGCGAACAAGGTCCTCATACTCTTCTCTTTTTACTACGAGCTGAACATCTCCGTTTTCAACAAAGACAACGGGTGGACGCGGAATGCGATTATAGTTGTTTGCCATTGAATAGCCATAGGCACCTGTACAGAAAACAGCTAGAATGTCTTCATGGTTTGCTTTTGGTAATGGCAAATCCCAAATTAACATGTCACCACTTTCACAACATTTACCTGCAATGGAGAACGTGTCTGTTGCTTCTTCGTTTGCACGATTTGCGAGAATCCCTTCGTACTCTGCTTGATAAAGGGATGGTCTTAGGTTGTCGCTCATTCCTCCATCCACTGCTAGGTAGTGTCGAACATTTGGAATGTCTTTTTGAGATCCAACTGTATATAACGTGGTTCCTGCATCTCCAACAAGAGAGCGGCCGGGCTCAATCCAAATTTCAGGTAAGGCCATTTCGGCTTTCTCGGCATATTGCTTCATAACTTTAATCATTTGATACACATATTCTCCACCAGGAAGTGGCTCGTCTCCTTCTACGTAACGAATTCCAAATCCTCCACCTAGGTTTAACACACGTGGAATAAATTCAAGCTCTGTTCTCCAGTGCTCAATGTATTCAAAGATTTTTTCAACTGCCATGACAAATCCTTTTGTTTCAAAAATTTGAGAGCCGATATGGCTATGTATCCCTAATAGGTTCAAATGTGGACTTGCTAATGCTTGTTTAATGGCTTGATCCACTTGGCCATTTGTCAGATCAAATCCAAATTTGGAGTCTTCTTGACCTGTTGATATATAGTCATGCGTGTGTGCTTCAACGCCAGGTGTGATTCGTAGCAGGACGTCCATTGTTTTATTATAGCGAACGCATGTCTCTTCAAGTAATGTCATCTCGTAGAAGTTATCTACAACCACGCACCCGATATCTGCTTTTACCGCAAGATCAAGCTCTTCTAGACTTTTGTTATTTCCATGAAAGTGCACTTTATTCATTGGTACTTCTGCCTTAATCGCTGTGTAAAGTTCTCCACCCGATACGACATCAAAGCTCAAACCAAGTTCATTCGCCAGTTGATACATGGCGATACAGCTAAAGGCTTTGCTGGCATAGGCTACTTGATAAGGGACCTGTTCTTTTTCGAAGGCTTCTTTGAATTCTGCTGCTTTGTTGCGGATAAGAGCGACGTCGTATACAAACAAAGGGGTTCCCTGTTCCTTTGCTAGGGCGACTGTATCCACTCCTCCGATTTCTAAGTGTCCATGAACGTTAATTTGACTTGTTCCGTGTAAATACATGCTGACCTCTCTCCTCTTGCCAAACGAAAAACAGTTGATGCCAAATCACCAACTGTTCTTCAGTCAATCCCGATTGTGCAAGTATCCATTTTTCTATCACTTTATCATAATTTCCTCTTTCTCGCTATTAAGAGTTTTCTTACGAATCAGATGGTTGCTGACGGATTTTATCTTGCGGGTTCACAATGGATGGTCTCCACTTTAAGGAAGGAACAGATGCCCGAATGAGAATCTGCCACATTTCTGGTGGGGAGAATGGCAGCAGCGGCCATAGATACGGCTTATTAAATGGTTTAGTAGCTGTAAGAGCGAGAACAAAAACAAGGAAAGCAATGACCAGGCCTGAGGAATCAAATAGTGCCACCGCAAATAAGAAAAGATAACGAACCATTCGAAGGGCTACGCCAAGTTCATAACTCGGTGTGGCAAACATGCCAATTGCTCCAAGTGACACATACAAAATGACTTCTGGTGTCAGATACCCTACTTGGATAGCCATATCACCGATCAACAAAGCTGCGACAAGTCCAAGTGCGGTAGCGAGCGGTGAAGGTGTATGGATGGCTGCCATTCGGAGTAATTCAATGCCCATCTCACCAAACACAATCTGGAGAAGAATAGGAATGTTCTTATTCTCTTCAGGACCAATAAATTCAAGGGCCTGTGGAAGTAAATCCTGGTTGGTTGCAAGTAATAGCCAAAATGGCAGGATAAACAATGAGAACATAATCCCTGTAAAACGCATGAAGCGTAAAAAGCTTCCAACCGCCGCTGACTGTCGGTATTCTTCTGCGTGTTGTACATGGTGAAATAATGTTGTTGGCGTAATAATAACACTTGGGGTAGTATCAACAATAATAACAATGTGTCCTTCCAATAAATGTGTGGCCGCAACGTCTGGTCTCTCGGTATAACGCACAAGTGGAAATGGATTATATCCTTGTTTTACGATATACTCTTCTATCACTTTGTCAGCCATTGTAATTCCATCAATTGTGATGTTCTTCAGTTCCTTCTTCACAATCTTTACGAGTTCCGGGTCGGCTACACCATCAATATAAGAGACACAAATATCTGTTTTTGATCGGACTCCTACTTGTAAAATTTCATTACGTAATCGCTCATCTCTAATGCGCCTGCGGGTAAGTCCTGTGTTTACAATAATATTTTCTGTATATCCATCTCTTGCCCCTCGAACCACTCGTTCTGTGTCAGGCTCTTCTGGTCCGCGACTTGGATAAGCACGTACATCTACAACAAATGCTTGTCTAGACCCTTCATGAATAATAAAGATTAATCCAGACAGCATTTGTGTAATGGCATCATCCATTGAATCTGTTTCTTCTACTTGAACATGTGTGAGATGATTTTTTATCGCTGTATGTACATCACTTGTTTTCTTACCTCGTGCATCAAGATCCATTAGTTCCTTTAAAACCTCAATGATGTATTCGTTATCGGTTAACCCAGTGACATAATAGATCCCGATCTCACGGTCTAGAATCTTTATATTTCTTACTCCCACATCAAAAGATACATCTAACGCCAAACGTTCTTTTAAGCGTTCAACGTTTTCTGTATACGAATCCGAAAATGCTTCTTCCTTCTTTTTATATGCTTGCCCCACGATATCCACTCCTTTCTAAAATCAGTTCCACTGCTTTTTTTGTAATAGGGCACCCTTTTTTTGCTTGATCCTGCCCTCTCATTTTTCCGATATCTCCAATCCCGATCACAAGTGGAAGCTTTAACTCGTCTAAAATATATACTGTATCTCCATTGATTCGATTCACTTCCAAATCTGCCAACCCTTCTTTATCTACGCCCAGATGAGTCACTTCGCCATACCTGTCTATGCTAAAGTGAACATTAGACCATTCACTGGAATGGGTTTGCGAGGCAACTGCTACCGCTCCTAGCACATGAATATCTTCGCGGTTATGTAGATAACGCATTAGCTGTTCACCTGGCCCCTCGTCACGGTATCCACAATCATCAAACATAACTAATACGGGAGAATGCGGTGTAGATAAAACGAGTGCTGCTAATTCCTCTCCCTTTAGTGTTGAGGGATTACCTGCTGACGCACTGATGGCCCTGCATCCAAGCTCATGTGCAACATATTCAATGGTCTTTCGTGCAGCTTCATCTCCATCTGTGATAAAAATAACGTCCCTCGTTTGTTCCACCTTATTCACCCCCGCGGTTTACATAATAATGCGACTCCAAAACTCATGACAATGGCAACAGATATGCTCGTTGAAGCAAGCGTGAATAATCCGGCTCCAATCCCGAGAAACCCATGTCCTCCTCCTTCACTCATTGCACCATGTACAAGAGCGTGTCCAATACTTGTGACAGGAATGATTGCACCCGCCTCCGATAGTTCTAGCAGTGAGTCATACAGATGAAAACCATCCAAACATGCTCCAAGTATTACTAAAATAACTAAGCATTGAACTGGAGTAGCTCTAGTTACATCCAGAAGACATTGACCAATAAAACAAATGCCACCACCAATTAAAAAGGCCATTAAATAGTCCATCGTTAGGATTCAACTCCCTCTAATGTAACGGCGTGGGCTACGGCCGGTATCGTTTCTCCAAGCCTGACCGTTTCGCGACTGAATAATGCTCCTGTTGCAATAAATAGGACTCGTTTTAAGGTTCCTTGTTTAAGCCGTTCTAATACATTGCTATAAGTAACAACAGCAGCACATCCTGCTCCACTTCCACCTGCTAAAAACACATTTGTTGAACGAAAAATTCGTGCCCCTCCATCTTCATGCCGTTCGTCCAATACGATCCCGTGCTCGCGCGTCCATTTTCTAAAAATTCCACTTCCTACTCGACCTAAATCACCCGTTAAAATTAAGTCGTAGTCACTAATCGTTCGATTTGTCTCACGTAAATGAGTCAGAAGCGTATGACCAGCAGCTGGTGCCATCACCGCTCCAAGGTTTGAAGAGTCCTTTAATCCCATATCAATGGTTTCACCTACTGTTGCTGAGGTAACCTGAACGCGGCTTTTCTTTATACCGAGTAGCACGGCTCCGGCACCTGTTACAGTATATTGAGCGGTTTGTCTTTTTTGAATAGCCGCCTCCGTTGGATAACGAAACTGGCGTTCAGCAATCCCGTAATGACTGCTTGCACAAGCAACTACATAATTCGCAAGTTTCGTATCAATGAGCAATGCAGCTGTTAATAACGTTTGAGCAACCGTTGCACAGGCACTGTACATCCCAAACAGAGGTATGGATAAATCTCTTGAAGTAAAACTCGAAGCGGTTAACTGATGATCAAGATCGCCTGCTAACAAATAGTCAATTTGATTTTCTCTAACTCCACTTTTATCGAGACAGGTTTGAAAAGCGGTTTTCATTAACTTTCGCTCGGCCTGGATAAATGATGTTTCACCACAGTATATTGTTTGAAATGATGAATCAAACCACTCGCCAAGTGGCCCCTTCTTCTCATCAGGTCCAACAGCCGTACCGGAGGCTTGAATGTAAACGGGCGTTGTATATTCCCATGTATGTTTGCCAAGCTTGTTCATATAACGGTTCCTCTCTATTTATGATCATCCACTTAAGATCGCGTGAATGATTAACCGAACTGCACTTACTACGTATGCCATCACAACTCCCGCTACAACCACAGCACCAGCTAGCTTTAAGACATGACCAGCTACCCCTTCAATAATGCCTTCATTTCGGTGCTCCATAGCTGAGCTTGTCATTAAGTTAGTGAGTCCTGTGATTGGTACTAGGATACCTGCACCAAACGATTGAGCCACTTTTCGATACCAGCCTAAACCGGTCATAAATGAAGAGATAAAGATGAGGGTAACAAGCATCCATTGAATCGCATCCTCTCGCGTCCTGACGAAAAACGTGTCATAGAGATCGATAATCACCTGTCCAATGAAACAAATGATTCCACCTACAAGAAAGGCCTTCCCTCCAGATATCCAAATTGATGGCTTATGTTCATAAAGCTTGCTGTTTTTTGCATAGTCTTCTTGTTTTTTTGTAGGCATTCGTTTAAAGTCCCTTCTATCTAATAAACCAGATCCATTGAAATAGGGAGCCAGCAATTTTTCCTAATGCAATAGCCATTAGGAAAATAATGATTTTTGAACTCATGCCCATTCGTTTAACAAGAATCGGCCACACATTTAATACCTCTGTTAAGGCGGCAGCAAGCATGCCAACAAAGATACCAGCTAACAGTCCAGTGAAACCTGCAATGACCTTAAACGAACCCACGTTAAAATGATAGAAGCTTGCCCATGTTCCAATCTGAATCCCAATAATCCCAGCCCACTCATAAAAACGAATCATCGCCTCTGATCTTGAAAGCTGCGCCAGCCTTGGAATTACCCCAAGAACGGTAATAAAGGCAACTAGTCCTCCCCCTACAGCTAAACCCCCGCCTAGCCCAAGTAGAACCAACGTCAATCGACTAATGATCATGTTTATCTTTTTGGACTACGTACTGGTCTAAATTTTGCTGATAATTAAACATTTCTACATCTAGTGGGCTAGGTTCATCATTAAATCGTTTTTTAAAGAAATGATTAAAAAACAATACCATTCCTATACCAAGTCCGAGTGAATAGGGAATTTGCAACCATAAAGGGTAAAGCGTTTCCTCACCAGTTACTAAGTAATACAATCTAATATGGACAGCTCGCATACTTACGTCTTCATGAAAATTCATTACAGCAAGGCCAGATCCGACAAATAACAGCAACCACACTAAAACGATATAGAGTGGCCTTAACCGTTTTTGAGGTTGTCTTACATACACGACCGTATTCACACTACCTACAACTTGAATATCAAGATTCGGAAAAATTGAATAGATTGCTGCTATGACTGTCATAATGTCGATTTGAACGCGCGAACCATCAGTAGGTTGAATTTGATAAATAGCTAAATGACCAATTCGTTTGATGATCGCTTGGTCACCTGATAAATTAGCCAATTGATGTAATGTCAGAACTTGATGCGACGTGGCATCGATTCTAGGTTTCATACGTACAAAGAGTGTTGTATCCTCCAAAGTTCATCACGCCCTTCTAAGAGCTTCTTTCGTAGTATGCTAATTGTTGCCTAGGTTCATGCGCGCAAAAAAGCGTATTGCATTTTTGCAATACGCTTTTCTCGTTATTCATTACTAGCAGGAATCCATTCTGTTAGTTCATTTACTACAATATCGTGTTGCTCCTCTGGTGTTAGAGGGCTAACGTTGTCACCTTTTTGTGGGCCATAGTCTCCAAAGTTCGCATGGTTTCCTTTCTCAATCACGACTTTTGTTGTTTCCGGAGGAAGATTTTCATCGTACTCGGCGCTTTTATCCGGAGATGATAGTCCATCTAACCCGCCAGAGATATCGAGTACTCTTACATTTTTTTCTGACAAATCACTTGCTGAGAATGAACCAAGTAAAAACAGTCCTGAAATTGCATCAGCATGATCAGCTACGTAAGATGATGCCATCGCTCCTCCAAGTGAATGTCCCCCAATGTACCATTCGGATATATCTGGATATTCTTCCATTACAGCATTCGCTTTAGAAGGGCTCAAAACCGCTAAGTTTAAAGGCATTTGAGGGATAACAACGAAATACCCTTCGGCGCTAAGTTGATCGCCCAAGTAATTATAGGCGTCTGGTTCTACTTTGGCTCCTTGATAGAAGATAACACCTTTTTCGGCATCACTTTCACCGAATACTATACCAAGATCCGTCTCTTCACCAGCCATTTCCTTTGCCTCATCCATCGCTTCAAATGAGAGTGATGCCCAGATCAATCCGCTTACTAATGCAATCACAAGGATTGCTACTACTATGAGAAGTAGCCTAACCAAAATCTTTTTCATTATGTTCTCCCTATGCAGTCTTGTGTTTAAAGAAACGAACCACTTGATATAGAATAGCTACTGCAATCACAGCAATTAAAATCCATAATAAAGTGACAAGCTGCGTTCTCTCTTGTTCTTTTACAATAATACCAATGAAAGCCCAGATAACGATGGCAGGATACATGATATCCCGATGCCGAAGTGTAACAAACAATGTGATAGCAGTTGCGATGACGAGTAGGATCACAGTCCAAGCTAGCTCATCTAAACCAAACAATGAATCAATGCCAGAAGCATTCGTCCAAGCAAACACATTTACTATAACAGCTACTGTGATCCAACCTAGATAGGCTGAGAATGGCAGTCGATGCCACCACGGTGTTCCAGGTGTTGATTCAATCTTTAGGTAAATGATCAATACTGTTAAGAAAACACCAGCAATAACAAAGACCGAAAGACCAATGAATTCACTTTCAAATACAAGAATCCACAAACTGTTTAACAATATATTTGTAGCAAACCAACCACCAATCTTTTTATAGCTTTCTGCTTCAGCACCTTTCGCAAAGAACATGCGAATGAGCCAGATTGTAATCAATAAGTAAATGAACCCCCAGATTGAGAACGTGTAACCCGCTGGCTGGATGATGGAACCTAATGCATCAGCCACATTTCCAACATTTTGAGAAGAAGGAAAGAGATAGTTCATGCCTAAAGCCACAATAAATGCTGCTATATTAATGATGGCTAGCGTTCGAAGATGTTTCATGTTGAGTTTCCTCCTTTGGATGTATGACTCATGTGATAAGGAGAGAAAATCAAAGCATTTAGTCTTTCTTATTTAAAATGCCATCTAAATAAACAGTGACCAGAAATTCTGCTCGGTCACGAGCTACATGTTCATCCACATTTGTTAACCGATCCATCTCAGGCAATTGCTGATGTACCATACCAAGATACACATGCGCAAGTTTCGTTAAATGATAAGGATCCTCTGTTAAATGTGTATGAAGTGATGACTCCTTCAACAACTGTTCAATCGGTGATAGGTAAGCATCTGTCCAATACTTACGAATCATCAGTTGCTGCTCTTTATCCATGTGTAACTTCATATCACTATTAATTTGCCCTAAATTCTTCGGACGATTTAATAAAATATAAATGGTCATTTCTAAAAGAGCATTTCGAATCGATTCATGATGAGCAAAAATGGACTGAATCGCTTCTTCCGTTTTCTTAAGATCGGTTTGTAATACAGCCAAATAAATGCTTACTTTGTTCGGATAATGATGGTAAAGTGCCGGCTGAGTCAGACCGCACTCCTTGGCAATCATTCGTGTTGATACATTAGCGTATCCCTTATCCATAAAGAGCTGGTGCGCCTTTTGTATGATATTTACAGAAGTGTTTAGTTTTGTTTTTGTTTCGGACTTTTTTTTCTTTTTCATGATTAGCATCCCTCACTTATCACATGATAAGCTAATTCACCAAATCAATCAATTCTAAACATCTTTCTTGCATGAAAAAAAGTAGTTCTAAATGTTTAGAACTACTTCATACCTTTATTCATACCCATCCATTTCCATTTTCATGTGCTCGAGTATCTTTTTTTCAAGTCTTGAAACTTGCACTTGGGAAATACCAAGCCGTTCAGCCACTTCAGATTGGGTTTGATCCTTGTAATATCTTAGATACACAATGAGTCTTTCCCTATCCTCGAGCTCCTTAATGACTTCTTTAAGAGCAATTTTATCAAACCAACGACTCTCTGATTGATCGGCCATTTGATCGAGGACGGTAATAGGGTCTCCATCATTTTCATATACTGTTTCGTGAATAGAAGTGAGCGGTCTACTTGCTTCACCGGCAAACACAATTTCTTCCGGCGTCACCTCGAGCTGTTTAGCCATCTCATTGACAGTTGGCGTACGTCCGAGTGTTTTCGTTAATTCGTCTTTCATTTTGCGAACTCGGTTACCGAGCTCTTTAATGGATCGGCTGACTTTAACCGTTCCATCGTCACGCAGAAATCGTTGAATCTCACCTATTATCATTGGTACGGCATACGTAGAAAATTTAACATCATAACTTAAATCGAACTTATCAACAGATTTAATTAAACCAATGCATCCAATTTGAAAGAGATCGTCTGCCTCGTATCCGCGGTTCATGAACCGCTGTACAACAGACCAGACAAGCCTTGTGTTTCGACTGACAATCTCATCACGCGAGCTCGCGTTTCCATCTTGGCTTTCTTTAATTAATCGTTTTACTTCCGCGTCTGTAAGCTGACCTGACTGATTTTTTTTACGTTTTACCTCCACGTCCATAGGCAAAACCCCTTAATTGTATATGGCTTTTTTAGTTGATAGTTGCTTCTTTAAATAAATCGTTGTTCCAAGTAGTGGCTCTGATATGACCTTCATCTCGTCACAGAAATTTTCCATAATCGTAAAACCCATACCAGATCGTTCAAGCTCCGGTTTTGTTGTGAACAAAGGCTGTCTGGCTTCATCAAGATCTGCGATTCCCATGCCTTCATCCCGAATAATTAATTCAAGACACTCTTCTTCGATAGAGGCTGAAATATAAACTTTTCCTTCAGGATGATTTTGATAACCATGAATGATCGAATTCGTTACAGCTTCTGAGATCACTGTTTTAATCTCTGTTACTTCTTCCATGCTTGGATCAATCTGTGCGATAAATGCTGCGACCGTGACTCGTGCAAAGGATTCATTTGAACTAATCGCAGAAAAGCTTAAATCCATCCGATTTTGCATGCTAGGCCACCCCCAATGTTTCTAAAGCAAATTGTTCGTTTGCTTCAAGACGTACAATTTTAAAGAGTCCAGACATCTCAAACAATCTACGAACGGCTGGAGAAATCGCACAAACAACCATTTCTCCTCCGTTGGCTCTAATTTGTTTAAACCGTCCTAAAATGACCCCAAGACCCGAGCTATCCATAAATGATAGGAATTCAAGGTTAAGAACGAGATGAGTGACTTCACCTGTTTCAATTTGTTCCTCAATATCAGCTCGTAATCTGGCAGCAGAGTGATGATCTAATTCTCCTTCTAAGCGTACAAGTAACACACGGTCTTTACGTTCCATATTGATCATTAAGCTCAATGTAAGACCCCTCCTTAACATGGTGAACAGGCTATCCTGTTTTTCCTAGTTTAGAACATTCGCCTTAGACAGGTTCTCCTCCTGCACCGTGACAAAACTAGTCATCATCCTTGTTAATTGGTGTCAATCCGCTTAATTCCCGCCGAAACCGCCAAGAACTCGTTTAAATAGCGTCCACCATGAAGCCTCTAATACTTCATCTTCAGCAACCAAAGGCGTTTCGCTAACAACCTTCCCACCGTTTTCGACAATAAGAGAACCGATCTCATCCCCTTTTAAAATAGGAGCCTTCATATTCTCGTTTAATTCAATCTTTTCCACCACTTCGTCAATCGACTCTGTCTTTTTTGTTAAGATGGAGATCGACTCGCCTGTTACAGCCTTTACATTCTTCTGTTGCCCTTTACTAATTTTAACTTCACCCACTGCTTCATTACGTTCGTGCAGCTTATGTGTTTTGTATTGACTAAATGCAAAGTCAAGCATGGTTGTGACGTCAGCATTGCGTTCTTTTGGAGAAGGAGACCCCATAACAACAGCAATAATACGCATACCTTCCTTTTCAGCGGTGGCTGTTAAGCCGTATTTTGCTTCTTTTGTGTAACCTGTTTTTAATCCATCGACTCCTGGATAAAAACGAACTAATTTGTTTGTGTTAACTAACCAGAACGGGTTATCCGTTTCTTGGCGCAAATAGTCTTCATAAATGCCAGTGAACTTTGTGATATCCTCATACTTTAAAAGCTCTTTTGCAATAATGGCTAGATCATGAGCTGAAGTATAATGATTATCAATCGGTAATCCATTTGAATTGGAGAAATGGGTTTTTTGAAGTCCAAGCTCTTTTGCTTTCTCATTCATCATGTCTGCAAAGCCTGCTTCAGTCCCTCCTAAATGTTCAGCCATGGCAACGGACGCATCGTTTCCAGACGCAACGGCAATGCCTTTTAACATATCTTGAACAGACATTTCTTCGCCCGGCTCTAAGAAAATTTGCGAACCGCCCATAGAAGCTGCATTCTCACTCGCTCGAATCATATCTTCATATTTAAGTTGTTTTTTATCAATGGCTTCCATAATTAATAACATGGTCATAATCTTTGTCATACTTGCAGGAGGTAGTGACTCTTCACTATTTTTCTCGTAAAGAACTTCCCCAGTATCTCTTTCCATAATGATGGCAGATGAAGCATTCTCTGCGAATTGTACCTCTGCTTTCTGAGTCTCTTTCTCCGCTGCCCAAGCATTTGGCACCATCATACCTGTGACTAACATGAAACTGACCAATCCAGCTATCACTTTTCTCATATCTCTGTCCTCCATCCAAGTCTTTAAACTATCAGCCATTTTTCCCACATCAGGTTCTACTTATACGTCCAAAAAAATATTCTACTCACGTTATTTGAGTAGATCGGTAATCGTCACAAAGGTATACCCTTGCATTTTTAGTTCTTTTATTTCCTTTTTCACAGCAGTTACAGTGCCTGTTAGGTCCGTATCCCAATTCGACCCATCATGATGAAGAATGATAGATCCTGGTTTGACGGTTTCTAAAACGGTTTCTACAATCTGATCAGGTGGAGATGCTTTCCAATCCTCTGTGTCAACTGACCATAAAATAATTGAGTACCCTAGTTCTTTGATGACTTCTACTTTTTGTTCGTTTAAAAGGCCAAAGGGAGGTCTATGTAACGTTGTTTTTACGCCAATGATCTGTTCAATTACCTGCTGTGTTTGCTCTATCTCAAATCTTGCTTGCTGATCAGATAGCTGAATGATTGGATTATGCCAATACCCATGATTTCCAATAAGATGTCCTTCCTCATGCGTGCGGAGAACCAGATCAGGATATGCTTTGGCTCTCGCTCCTAGTAAAAAGAACGTTGCTTGTACTCCCTCTTCCTTTAAAACATCTAATAAGTCACTCGTTACACGAGGATCTGGTCCATCGTCAAAGGTTAATGCAATCCTTTTAGTTTCTTTCTCTCCCGAAAAGAACACCGTATCCGGGTATTCTTTTGCTAAAATTGAATTAGGTGTTGGTTCCTTACTGTCAACAGTTGCAGCATGTACACTGTTTAAATCACTAGCTAACACAAAAAACATAAGCAATACAATGAAAAACGGGTTTCGTAGAATCAACTCTCTCTTACCTCCTGATGTGCATCGATCTCTCCGTACTATTCACCTCTTAGGATGCTCTTATACGAAAAGGATCAATGAATTGTCAGACCAAATGAGCTGTGCTATACTAAATACACAGTAAACTTATAGGATTAATCAATAGGAGGTTTTACTAATGGCCCATTCTCTTATAACGCTTCAAGTTAACAATGAAACACTTTCAGGTGCCATTCATCTTCCACGACAACCATCAACAGAGAAGATACCTGCCATTGTATTTGTTCACGGGTTTATCGGAAGTAAAGTGGGGGAACATCGATTATTTGTAAAAGCCTCACGCTATTTTGCCGAGAAAGGATATGCTTGCTTCCGGTTTGATTTTAGCGGATGTGGAGAAAGTAGCGGAGATTATCGAAATCTTACAGTAAGTAAACAAATAGAAGAATTGCTTGAAATCATTCAATACATTAAAAACCAACCTATGATTGATTCAGAAAAGATGACGATTGTTGGTCATAGTCTTGGAGGAGCAACTTCTGCTCTCGCAGCAAGCAGAGCCTCGATTCATCAGCTAGTCCTTTGGTCAGCTGTGGCTGAACCTTATCAAGATATTACTCAGATCACAGGTACATCTGCTGCAAAAGCCGCTCAAAGAAATGGCTTTTACGATTATCAAGGGTTTGAGCTAAGTCATGCCTTCTTTGAAGATCTAAAGATTCATGACCCCCTTACGGCCATCTCCTCGGTAAATAGCCATGTGCTTATCGTACATACTGAGCAAGATGAAGATGTGGCAGTACGTCATGCCAAATTGTACGCTGAGCACGCAGCCTCCCTCATGGCGCCGCCTATTTATATAAAGGATGCATCACATACCTTCGCCTCAAGCACGTGGGAAGATCAGCTTTTTGATGTGACATTCACTTGGTTAGCCAAAACAAAAATTCTCACTAATTAATAAGGAAATATAAGTAAGCTGTGACCTAGCTAAACATTCATGAGAAAAGAGCCCGGGACATAACATTAATGTGGATAGCAAAATACGAATGGCGAATGATTCAATTGTAGAATCATTCGCCATTTTTTCACTGATTTTTGTTTTGTCCCAGCCTCTTCGTGTCCTTAAGGAACGAGCCGGTGTGAGCCTTTACTGTTCTCTTATTGGCCACTTTTGTCAAAGCCATGATTGAATAAACTGATAGCTCCAGATGATTAACCATCCGAGCAATATTAGCTGCACAACTCCTTCAATCTTCCCGCCTGTACGTATGTATAATGGCAATCGAACTCTCATAGAAAAAGGAAAAAATAACTTAACTCCTCTTACTGTCGCCATATCTAATAGAATATGGCTAATCATCCCTGCAAACAGACCAACATGTACATTTGATGCATCAGGTAACACCATATCAAGCAACACATGCACAATCACTAAAAAGAGAAGACTGTGTGTGAATGTACGATGACCAAATAGTAATGAAACGAGTCTTGATAGAAGCGGTAATCTTCTTCCGATTGTGGAATGCACATGACAAATATCAGGAAGAAACGCACCAACCATACCTCCAATATAAAACAATGGGCTAAAATCACTGCCGTCCACCATTGTTTCAACAACAGCACAAGCTGCAAGCCCTCCCATTAGATGGGTTTTTCCATTCATTGATTAAACTCCGATCTTTTTAAGATAAGGGTTTAGTATAACACAGAACATTTGTTCTGTGTTATACATAAAAAAAAGATGGACATGTTGTCCACCTTTTTGATCCTTATTCAAATACTTCAGATTCAACTAATTCGTTAGAAGCATCATATACTTTAACATTGCTTGGTTGATGAGAAGAAGCGAGTTCTTTTGCTTTTTCAACGGCATCATCACGCTTGTCAAACTCGTGAATTGGAGCCACATCCTCTGCTTTTACCATCCATGTTGTTGCATCCTTATTTGCTACTACTGTAAATTCTTTCATGATTGAACTCTCCTTTAAATCGTTGTCTACTTATTACGTTCCCGTTTAAAAAGAGTCTAAAACACACTTTTTTATGATTGATCCGTTACCGGCTTTTGACCAGCGCTTGTCCCATATGTTTCTTTTTGCAATGGCTTTTTGTTGGACTTAATAAAAAAGGCAAGAATAAATCCAACAAGAGCGATACCCGCTGCAACCATAAACGCTGTGTTCACACCGGAAATCTGAGCATCAATCATTCCTACATTACCACTCTCTGTCTTATTTAAAGCAGCTGTTGTCATGACTGACACTAGTACAGCTGTACCAATTGAACCGGCAATTTGGCGCATCGTATTGTTCATCGCTGTACCATGTGGGATCAAATGTCTTGGCAACACGTTGATACCAGCGGTTGTCACTGGCATCATGACAAGAGCTACGCCCAGCATCCGGAACGAATAAACAATCGTTACATAGAGCATCGAGGTAGAGTCTGTTAGGTTCGTAAACATTGCTGTTGTAACAAAAATCATCCCAAGCCCAATAATTCCTAAATATCTGGCTCCTACTTTATCAAAAATGCGCCCTGTAATTGGCGACATAATCCCCATCACAATGGCTCCCGGTAGAAGCATTAACCCTGATTCGAGTGCAGTGAAGTTATGCATGGTTTGCATATAAATAGGAAAGATCGTTGCTGCTCCAATCATAGACATGAACACAATCATTCCAATAGCAGTTGTTAAAGTAAATACCCAGTATTTAAACACTCGAAATTCTAAGATTGGCTGAGCTAATCGTAGCTGTCTTAAAATGAACCAAGTCAGAGTAACTGCACCTACTAACGTTGGAAGGAGTACATTTGTAGATAACCATCCGTTTGCTCCTGCATTACTAAATCCAAAGAGCAGACCTCCGAATCCGAGTGAAGATAAAATAATCGAAAGTGTGTCAAGCTTTGGTGAACGAAGCGTCGTTACGTTTTTCAATACGATATATGCCGCAATAATATCTAAGACAATAATCGGAAGTAAGATCCAGAATAAAACTGTCCAGTGATAGCTTTGAACAAGCCATCCTGATAACGTTGGTCCAATTGCTGGAGCGAAAGATATAACCAGACCAACCATCCCCATAGCCGATCCTCGTTTTTCAACTGGAAAAATTAAAAGAAGAACGGTCTGCATAAGAGGCATCGCAATTCCAGCACCCGCCGCCTGAATCATTCTACCAGTAATAAGGAACGTAAAAGTTGGTGCAATGGCACAAATGAATGTTCCGATTCCAAATAAAATCATGGCTGTCAGAAACAGCTTTCGTGTCGTGAACTTTTCAATTAAAAAGGCTGTAATTGGGATCATAACACCATTAACAAGCATAAAAGCTGTGGTAACCCACTGGCCTAAGTTCGCGTCAATATCCAAATCTGCCATAAGAACGGGCAAAGCGGTTGTTAAGAGGGTTTGATTCAAAATTGCCACAAATGCCCCTACTAACAAAACCGCAATGATTGGTAGTTTATTCACATTTTTTAATACATCATTTTGTTCGGTACTCATGTACTATAACCTTCTTTGCATTGTCGATTTTTCATAAGCTGTGTGATGCGTTCGATTTCATCTCTAATTGAGACTCTAGCATCTATATAAAGACAAAGTGCCTCAATTAGTAATCGCTCATCTTTATCACTTTTCAGATGATATAAAAGTTTTTTAATTGCATCCTGAACTTCCCTCTTTTTTACAGACGACAGCGATTCAGCTTTATGTGAGATGTGGTTAACAATATCCATAAAGATCTGTTCCTCTGAACGCTGTTTGTCAAAAAGACGAAATGTTTCATACTCACTCATCAGTGAGGTTGTCAGAACCGTATGATCTTTGTTAAAGCTCGCTACAATCGCGTCAAAGTGAGAAACTAATAACTCTGCAATGTTATTCTTATCTAATACCTTGTAATCATCCATCATCAGTACAATATATTCTCGAATGGTTCCTTGAAAGACAACAACAAGATCCCAAACAAACGGCCGAATATCCTCACCGTATGCTTCAAGCAGGCTTCGTTTGTGCCAATTCATTAGAGCTGATTTGGTTCGGCTCATCAGATCTTTTACTTTCTGGTTTTGATGAACAGGCATCGCTCGTATAATTAGATTCACAAACGCTCGTTGTTCTTGATTCACTTCAAGCTCAAGAATAATCTTTTGTACAAAGCGTTCTCTATTAGAGAGTGAATCATTCACCGTAATCTCTTGGGCTTGTTGAAACATCCGAGTGAGACTTTGTTCAAAAACTTGAATTAATAGCTCCTCTTTTGAATCAAAATATTTGTAGAGAGAGGCTTTTGAGATCCCGCACTCCTCCGCAATCCGTTGCATGGACGTTGATGTATACCCTTCTTTTGAAAACAATTGTAATGCTGAACGAATAATCGTTTCTTTCATAAATGCTTGTCCTCTTTCCTTTGTAACTCATTGGTCACAAAAAAACTATCCAGTTTCTACTTTAGAGATTATATTAGACTCACGAAATATAGTCAATGAAAAAGTTTATGATTCTTTTTAATCATTCAAGAACCGAAAAAAGAACGATCCGCTTTAGGATCGTTCTGTTAAAAAACCGTTTATTTATTTAGGAAGCAAATAATTCATTGATAATCTGATTTGATTTTAATTTCGTTAGATTTTTCTTTACAACTTCGACATTCTTCATAGTCAGTTGTTTTTCAAATTCACTTGTTTGATCAGGGGATCCTACAAGATAAACGCCGGTCCAGCCGTTTTTCTTTGCTTTTTTCTGAATTTTAGCTGCTAGTTGCTTAAACCATCTTTGTTGATTTGCCTCAAACCGTTGATCAAATTGATCTTTATGAATCGCTGCGCCCGCCACATTACTTGAGTTAGACCCCTGGTACATCTTCCAATCTTCACTCTCTGCATCCCATGTGTATACATTTTCAGATTCAACTTCACCAAGAACTGTTTCAACCGCCACAACGTCCTGTTTTTGAATTAAGAGAATGCCTGTTTTCGGGTACGCTTCAAGCTTTTGTTCAAGCTGGTCTAAGACAGGTTGTTTTTCCCACCTGAAGTCATTCTCAAGTGGTACTTGCAGCTTCTTCAACTGCCAGTCTCCTGACGATGAACCGATAAAAACAAGCGACTTCGTTAAGGTCGTCTGATTATTTAAGATCTCATCTTCAGCAATCTTACGAATGGTTTGATAGGCACTTGCTTCTTCCTGAGAACTACTCTCTAAGTATTCTTCTAATTTTTTTAATCCATTTTTTAAACGAATTTTCCATTCGCCTTTCTTTTGATCCATTTGTCCTTGGTCTGTGTTTAAGTAAATGGTAAGGCAACCGGTCTCACATCTCTGGTCTCGCAATTGTTGGAGTTCTTCTGATTCAATCATGGGTAGTCCTCCTTAAATTGTTGATCTCAAATGCTCTTACACCATTTGCATTCCTTCAAACGGGATGTGTTAAACCCTTTATTCACTTAATTAAGTAAACGCACAAAAAACTTGCCGGAATACTCTAATTAGAGATCCCAGCAAGTGTATCTTTGTGTATTCAACCCTTACTTTGTTTCAACAGTTAATTGCACATCGATGTTACCACGTGTTGCTTTCGAATAAGGGCAGAACTGATGCGCCTTTTCAACTAAATCTTCGGCTTCACTTTGTGAAACGCCTCCGATTAAAGCTTTTAATTCAACTGCAATCTTGAATCCATCATCTGAAGTGTCTTTAACAAGACTAACAGCCGCTGTAATTTCAGAGTCAATTTCTTTGCTTTCTTTTGAAGCAATTAAGTTTAGAGCTCCATCAAAGCATGAAGAGTAGCCTGCCGCAAATAATTGTTCGGGATTCGTTCCGCCAGATGTTCCTGGTTTCACAAGATCCATATCGATATTCGAATCACTAGATTTAACGTGACCTTCTCTTCCACCTACTGCTGTTGCTTTTGAAGTGTATAAAACATCTGCCATCTTTTATCTCTCCCTTTTTTTCGATAAGATTTCTCACACAACTATGTATTCACCTTTCATCTCTCTTTTAAACATAAAAAAACGGTATGTTTCATTTTTTGTGTTTTCAGGAATACTAATTCTAGTTAGATCATGAGGAGGTAGAATGAAAATGAACCAAGAAGAGTTAAAAGGTAAAATTGAAAAGATTATGGACGAGCATTACACAGGAACATTGGCCACAGTTGTTCGTGACCAGCCGTTAACTCGGTATATGACGTTTTTTCATGAAGGGTTAACGCTTTATACTCCAACAAGCATTGATACACATAAAACCGATGAGATTGAAGCAAATCCAAATGTCCACGTCTTGCTCGGCTATGAGGGCGAAGGTTTTGGTGATACATTTATAGAATTTGAAGGTAAAGCAAAAATTAAAGAGGATAAAGAGACGAAGCACGAGCTTTGGAACGAGCATCTGAAGAAATATTTTGAAGGACCAGATGACCCTAAGCTAGTATTTCTGGAACTTACCCCAACAAATATTCGCTTAATGAATAAGTCAGGTGAGCCACCGTTATCGCTTGATTTATAATGGATGATAGAATGGAAATAGGGCGGGACATAACATTAATGTAGCGAGTAAAACACGAATATAGCAAATAATCCGCTACAGGAGAAACCGTCGCTTGTTCAAATAAAATCATGAAAGGCGAATGATTCTGCAATCGAATCATTCGCCTTTTTAAATTGATTTTAAGTTATGTCCCAGTCTCTTTCTTTTCTTTATTTATAAAACAAACCCAGTTCCTTGTGACGCTGTGATTTCTTCATAGATCAACGTAGGTGCTTCAATGTGTTCATGAGCGATATCGTAAGCCTTTTGAACAATTGATTCAACTTCTTCTGCCTGTTCTTGGCGGCTATGTAATGTAACGATTGGATCGCCAACCTTCACTACATCTCCAATTTTCTTATGAAGAATTAGTCCAACGTCAAGCAAGATGTCATCGTCTTTTGTTGCACGACCGGCACCTAACATCATCGCAGCTGTACCAATACGATCTGCTTCAATTGATTTAACCATTCCTTCTGATTGAGCCTTAACTTCAATCTTATACGGCGCCTCAGGGAATTTAGTCACATCATCAACAACGGATGCGTCTCCACCTTGTGCTTCAATAAATGTTTTTAACGTCTCAATCGCTTTCCCAGAAGTAATCGCTTCTTCCAGTGCTTTACGTGCTTCATCCACCGACTCAGCCTTCTTAGCCATCACTACCATATGACTTCCAAGCGTCAAACACAATTCAAGTACATCTTCTGGCCCTTCGCCTTTTAACATCGCAATTGCTTCTTTTACTTCAAGTGCATTCCCTACCGCAAGACCAAGTGGCTGATTCATATCTGAGATCACAGCCATTGTTTTCTTTCCAAGCTTTGTGCCGATTTTGACCATGGCTTGAGCTAACTGCTTTGAATCCGAGAGTTCCTTCATAAAGGCGCCTGTTCCTGTTTTCACATCAAGAACAATACCATCAGCACCAGATGCTAGCTTCTTACTCATGATTGAACTCGCAATAAGTGGAATCGAGTTAACTGTACCTGTTACGTCTCTGAGACCATAAAGCTTTTTATCTGCAGGCGTTAAGTTACCTGTTTGTCCGATAACTGCTAATTTATTTTCATTTACTTTTTGAATAAATTCGTCTGTAGTCAGTTCAATATGAAAACCAGGAATGGACTCTAGTTTATCTAAGGTTCCACCAGTATGACCCAGTCCTCTTCCCGACATTTTAGCAACAGGTACACCTACAGCTGCGACTAGAGGAGCGAGCGCAATGGTTGTTTTATCGCCTACTCCACCGGTGGAATGCTTGTCTACTTTTATTCCCTCTACAGCAGACAAATCAATCTCTTCACCTGATTTTACCATCGCCCTTGTTAGAGCAGCACGCTCTTGGTCATTCATGTCTTGGAAGAAAACAGCCATTGCCCACGCTGACATTTGATAGTCAGGAATTTGATCGTTTGTATAGCCATCAATGATAAATTGAATTTCCTTATCTGACAGGACTTCACCGTTACGCTTTTTTTCAATTAAGTCAACCATTCTCATGCTAACACGTCCCTTTTATTCAGGTTTTGCTTGCGCGACCAATTCTTTTACAAGCTTAATAAATAGTGGTTTTGTACGAGTAGCCACTTCCATCACTTCTTCATGTGTAATTCCTGCAATCTCTTCTCCAATGGCCATATCTGTTACGCAAGAGATCCCAAGGACGTCCATTCCTGCGTGGCTTGCAACTATGACTTCTGGAACCGTTGACATGCCAACAACGTCTCCACCAAGGTTACGTAGCATGATTAATTCTGCACCCGTCATGTATGTTGGGCCACTTACACCCGCATACACACCTTGTTGAACCTTAATATCTAGTGACTTGGCTGTTTCTAGAGCTAAATCAACATACTTTTTCGTATATGCTTGACTCATATCAGGGAAGCGTGGACCAAGCTCAGGAGCATTTGGTCCAATAAGCGGGTTCGCACCAGTCATATTCAAATGATCCGTGATAATCATTAGGTCTCCAGGTTGGAATGTTTTGTTCATTCCACCACACGCGTTTGTCACAAATAATAAATTCACACCTAGTTCCTTCATCACGCGTACTGGGAAGGTTACTTGCTCAAGTGGATATCCTTCGTAATAATGAAAACGTCCTTGCATCGCAATGACAGTTTTTCCTTGAAGTTGACCAATAACAAGCTGACCTGCGTGCCCTTCAACTGTAGAAACCGGAAAGTTCGGAATATCTTTGTAAGGTATTTTTGCTGCTCCTTCAATTTCATCCGCAAGTTCTCCAAGTCCTGAACCTAAAATTAAGCCAATCTCAGGTTTTTGATCGATAAAAGATTGTAAGTACGTTGCTGATTCTTTAATTTGCTCTACAATGTTAGTCATTTTACTAATCCCCTTTTTACATTTCTTTTAAAATTGATTTTACTAAGCCTAGGAAAGACGAGCGAACTCGTTCGGTTACTTCAATCACTTCTTCGTGGTTTAAAGGCTGTGACAGAATACCCGCAGCCATATTCGATAAGCATGAAATACCTAGTACCTCTAGGCCAGCATGTCTTGCAGCAATGACCTCTGGAACTGTAGACATACCTACTGCATCTCCACCTAATGCCCGTGCCGTGCGAACTTCAGCCGGTGTTTCATAGCAAGGACCTGTGTTGGCTACATACACACCTTCTTGAAGAGTTAACCCTAATGTGGAAGCTTGTTCATGAGCTAATACGCGCAGCTCTTTTGAGTAAGCATTAGACATGTCTGTGAAACGTAATCCAAGTGATTGGTCATTTGGTCCGATTAGTGGGTTTGCACTTTGATTGTTAATATGATCACGAATGATCATAAGGTCTCCAACAGAGAAGCTTTCATTTACTGCTCCAGCAGCATTTGTGACGATCAGTTGCTCCACGCCAAGCTCTTTCATCACTCTTACTGGAAATACGACTTCTTCCATTGAGTAACCTTCGTAATAATGAAAGCGACCTTGCATAGCAACGACTTGTTTTCCTTCAATGGTCCCTGCAACCAATTGTCCTGCATGCCCTTCAACCGTTGAAACCGGGAAATTCGGGATGTCTTCGTAAGGCAAGGTTGTCGCATTTTCAATTTCATCCGCTAGGACACCGAGTCCTGAGCCGAGAATTAATCCAATTTTTGGAGTTACTGAAAGCTTACTTTTAATGTAGTCTGCTGATTGATTTAATTCCTTTTTCATAAGAAACCTCTCCCAATTGTCTTACTTTTTTATTTGCTTTAAAAAGCTTGTCCCGTACTCAGGTGCCGTTACTCCAAAATTATCTGCAACTGTCGCTCCAATATCTGCAAATGTTGAACGAATTCCTAAGTCAACCGCACTAGATTGATTTGGATCAAACACTAATAACGGTACGTACTCACGCGTATGATCTGTCCCTTTATGAACAGGATCATTTCCGTGGTCGGCCGTAATAATTAAAAGATCTCCGCTACTAAGTTGGTTTATGACATCTTTTAATCTAAGATCAAACTCCTCAAGTGCCTTACCATAACCAATAGGGTCTCTGCGATGACCGAATAACGCATCAAAATCAACAAGATTTAAAAAGCTCATGCCCGTAAAGTCCTGCTCCATACTTTCAAAGAATTTATCCATCCCGTCCTCATTCGATGTCGTACGAACAGTCTGAGTAATTCCTTCACCGTCATAAATATCAGAGATTTTGCCAATGGCGATGGAATCAAAGCCACCATCCTTTAATTCATTCATCACTGTACGGCCAAATGGTTTTAAAGCATAATCGTGACGATTAGGTGTACGCTTCCAATCTCCTGCATCCCCTACAAAAGGTCTGGCAATGACACGCCCAACCATATATTCAGGTTGCAATGTAAGTGCACGTGCCTTTTCGCAGATATCATAAAGCTCTTCAATGGGTACAATGTCCTCATGGGCAGCAATTTGCAGAACGGAGTCAGCAGACGTATACACAATTAACTTGCCTGTTTTCACATGTTCTTCTGCGAGCTCATCAAGGATCTCTGTACCGGATGCCACCTTGTTCCCAAGAAATCCTCGGCCAATCTGGCTTTCTAATTCAACTAATAATGAATCAGGAAACCCTTCCGGAAACACTTGAAAAGGTTCAGTAATATTAAGCCCCATGATCTCCCAATGGCCTGTCATGGTATCCTTACCATTAGATGCTTCCTGCATTTTCCCAAAATGTGCTTTTGGTTGTTCTACAGCTTGAAGTCCCTGAATTTGCTTGATATTAGCTAAGCCTAATTTCTCAAGTGTAGGTAGCTGAATGTTCTCCATTGCCTGAGCAATATGTCCAAGTGTATCTGCACCCACATCATCAAACTTGTCAGCATCTGGTGCTTCTCCGATTCCTACTGAATCCATCACAATTAAAAAGACCCGTTTAAACGGTTGTTCGTTCATTTTTATGACCTCTTTCTTACTCAATGTCTGATGTCAGACAACATTGAGATGTTCTTATGCTCTAGGATGATACATCGAATAAACATCTTTCATTCGACTTTTTGTAACATGTGTATAGATTTGAGTCGTTGAAATATCTACATGTCCTAGCATTTCCTGAACAGCCCTCAAATCTGCACCGTTTTCTAATAAATGTGTTGCAAATGAATGGCGTAACGTATGAGGAGTTAAAGGTTTATCAATATGTGCCTTTAACGCAAGTTGTTTTAAGATCTTCCAGAATCCTTGTCTGGAAAGCTCGCCACCACGGTGATTTACAAACAACGTATCATGACGCTGACCCTTTAATAAATGCGAACGCGCTTTTTCTAAGTATGTATGTACAGCCTCTGTTGCCTTTGACCCAAGAGGAATAATGCGTTCTTTGTTTCCTTTTCCAATACAACGCAAAAAACCCATTGTTAAATGGCAATCAGACGTTGTTAACCCAATTAATTCACTAACACGAATACCTGTTGCATACATGACTTCAAGCATAGCCTGATTTCGAATCGCAATCGGTTCACCATTTCCAGGTGCCTCAAGTAACGCTTCAACTTCCTCGGGTGATAATACTTTTGGTAACCGCTTAGGTGCCTTTGGAATTTCAACATGAACGCTTGGATCATGCGAAACCCTTCCCTCGCGTAACAAAAATTGATGAAGCCCTCGAATCGAAGCAATACTTCTCGCAATGGTTGTTTCAGCTCGACCCTTTTCCATTAAAAAAAATAGATATTGTACGATTAAGGAACGATCCACCACTGAAAGATCGGAGACCGTTTCTACATTTTTAAGATAAGCAAGATAGGACTTTAAATCATTTCGATACGAAGAAATCGTATTATCTGAGTATCCTCTTTCAACCTGCAAATAATGGATAAAGTCTTCTACATCATCAAGCATTGCTGAGTCACATCCATTTTCCGGCATTTATTCTCCTAATTGATAAAACCAACCAAGTCTAGTTAAAAGAGACGGTTCATTCGAATCTGAATCCGTTTCCGTGGTTACTTTCACTGCATTTCCACTAGGAGCATCATAGCGATAGTAACTCTCATATTCTTGACTTACCCATAGAATACCATAATAAAAGAATAACGTGCATCCAATAAATAAAAGCATGACTTTAAATGTTTGTAAACCAGCTATAATCCAGTTTTTCATAGACAACATCTCCCTCTTCGAAACAAGCATCTCTTGTTTAAGGTATGCCATTTTCTAAGGGGAATATACCTTCTATATGAAAACAGATAAAAAAGACACTATGAATGGTTCATAGCGTCTTAACCCTCGCTTCATTAAGCTTGGTTTTGCATTTCTTTTGACTCTTCATCTGACTCATCCGCATATTGATCCTTACAGCGATAACAGATTCCATGAAACGTTAAACGGTGATCCTTAATTTTAAAGTTATAATCTCGTTCTACTACTTTCTCAACGTCTCCTAGTAAATCCTCTTCAATCTCATCTACTGCACCACATTCAATGCACACTAAATGATGATGAAAATGAGCCGCTCCTTCTTTACGTAGATCAAACCGGGAAACCCCATCACCAAAGTTAATTTTATCAACGATTTTTAGCTCAGCTAAAAGTTCTAATGTCCGATACACTGTGGCTAAACCAATCTCCGGAGCTTTGTCCTTTACGAGGAGGTATACATCCTCAGCACTCAAGTGATCCTCTTCATGTTCAAGCAATACCATCACTGTGGCTTCACGTTGAGGGGTCAGCTTATAGCTTTGAGAATGAAGGTGCTTTTTTATTCGCTCTAGACGATTTTCCATCAGTTACTCCTCCTAACCCGACTTCCATTTCAATACGTTTATTATAATCTTATTGAAAAACAGTGTCAATTGATAATGATTATTATCTATTAACTAATAATCATTATTATATGACAATGAGTATCATTCAACCTACAACTAGTTTCATAAGATAAGGAGAAACATATGCTTCAAGTGCAGCAGCTAATGACAAGGCTCCCCCCATACATAATAGTAGTAATGAATAACGGAGAAACTGAGGAAAAACAGGCTGGTGAACTTTTTTAGCGAATTGTTGACGAATCATCTTTAAACAAAAAGATACACTCGCCGTTCCTACCACAATAAAAGCAGGAACAAGCAATAAATTTTGAGGAAGGATCGATACAGCTGCTAACAGAAAGCCCTGAAAGCCCATTTGATTTACTAGAAATCCAACCGTAAATCCTACGACAACACCTTTTAGAAAAAGGAGAATCAGGATAACCGGAAGTCCAATTAGTGATAAACCTAAGATCCACATTAAAGCAAAGTACTTTCCATAATGAATATAGCTCTGACTAAAGATTTCTTTAGACCCTGCTATGTTTCCGTCCTGGACTTGTACAAAAAATTGGTTTAGATACATATATAAGTCGTTCTTCTGATTTAAATGTAAGCTGTTGACTATGATTGCACCAAAAACGATGCCAATAAGAAATAAAACGGTTGTAAATAAATAGATTGTACGATTTTCTTCAACGTGAGTCAGGATCACTTCCTGAATGGTCCGCTTTTTCATCATATGGCCTCCTCATTAATCTATATTAGAATATGAGGACAGGCCACTCGATATGACTACTTCGCTTGGGCTTGTTTTAATAGAAGGTACATAACTGCATAAGCTGTTTTTGCATCATGGATGGTTTGATCTTCAACGAGTGCTTGTGCTTGCTCAAGTGTTACTTCTGTTACTTCAACAAATTCATCTGCATCTGGATTCGCCTCACCTTGAAGTAATCCCTTTGCTTCATATAAATAGATGATCTCATCTGCAAATCCAGGTGATGTATAAAAGGAAGTAACCAGCTCTAATCCTTTTGCATCGTATCCTGTCTCTTCTTTTAATTCACGAGCGGCAGTTTTAATAGGTGCTTCACCTGGATCAATTTTTCCTGCAGGGATTTCTAATATGGTCTTTTCAAGTGGCTTTCGATATTGATTAACTAGCACGATTTTCCCTTCATCTGTTACTGCAATAACAGCCACTGCTCCAGGGTGCTTAACGAGCTCTCTTTTGCTTTCATTACCGTTTGGAAGAGTAACGGTGTCAACTTGTAAAGAGATCACCTTTCCTTTAAAAATGGATTCTGTTGAGATCGTCTTTTCCGTTAAATGTGTCATGAGTTAAACTCCTTTGGTCTACTAGTATGAATTCTCTCATAAGAGTGTACCATACGTAATAGACAGGAGTGAAAGCATGAACATTCACATTCATGAAAATGGGATTTTACTAGTCGGTAAAGCATGGGAAATTAAAGCCAGATTAAAACAGCAATTAAAGCCAGATTAAAACAGCAATTAAAGAAACAAGAGTATGTGTCAGATTGGATTCTGGACGTTTATCCATCTAAACAAAAGCAAACGGCTTCAGATACAGCTTCAAAAAACACAGGATCATCGTTGTACCCACGCCCCATCGTTTTAACCTTTCCAGTCGCTAACACGCGCCTTATAGATCCTTCATTTGATAAAATAGAAGAATAAATGATATGATGATCGACTCGACACACACTTGATAGCTGTGATTCAACCACTTTCTTTTGATCGGTTTGCAATGGTGGAAAGACCAGTACGCATGGACAATAAGTAAATTCAAATAATGGTGTTATGGTATGGTGACTTAGTCCATAATGCCGATCCCTACTATCAGCAAAGGAAAGTCTTGGAATCCACACTGGACAACCCCCTAGCGAGCCTACCGTATTCGCCCAGTTTGCTAGATCCATTGCTGTATGACCGTACTTTGTCCCTGTTCCTACCACTCCTGGCCCAACTGAAATAATGATTAGATCTGCTTTAAGATAACCATGAGCAAATTGAAGAGCCGAGGCTACACTGACCGCATCATACTCTCCGCCTATACATTGACCAACTGTAATGGAATGAACAGTAGATTTTTTTTGTAACCTCCGAATATGCGAGCTAATCTCAATCGTTAACGAAGCACTGTCATCAAAAATGAAACAACACGATGCAGTTGGATCTAATACATTCGCTACGTCGTAGATAATGGGAACCATGCTATGTAGCTCGGCAAGGATAATCTTTTTATTCTGTAAAGAGAGATGATTTTCAAACAAGGCTTGATGTTCTTTTATTTCTTCCACACTGTTCCCTATATGCTGCAATGGTGTATATCGAAGCTTCATAATATGTTTGTCGCTATTAGTGAACTGGTTATTACTAGCCATTACGTGCTTCACAAAGTCGTACCCACCCGTTCCTAATTTGAGTGCTGTAGCTGTTTGATTGATTACAATCTTTGTTCCGATTGAAACAGAAGGAAAAAATCGTTTGTAAAGTATCGCAGGATAGGACGTATCAGCTGTTCGTACAATTTGAATCGTTTCATCTTCAAAAACAATCGATTCTGTAATTGTCCAGCACTCCTTTTCCACTTCCCCACTCCCTTTCACATATCGCTTCATCATATGTATCCATGACAAATAAAAGAAGACCCTGTGATAAGGATCTTCTTCAGTCTCCATTAGAAGGTAAAAGCGGATCGATGATTTCTTGGATCATCTCGTAATGAACCTCACCTTCAATTCGTTTAACGATGGTTTGATCTGCATCTACGATAAATGTTGTTGGTAAACCCTGCACATTAAATGTGTCAAAGAATTCACCCTCAGAATCCAAAAACACAGGTAATGTTAATTGTTGTTCTTCCATAAATTCAAACGTATGCTCAGGAACACGCTCAAACTTTTGTGCATTCAGCGTGATGACATCCACGCCTTTTTGTTTGTAATCTGAATCTAGCTCCATTAAAGCTGGTAATTCACGAACACAAGGTTCGCACCATGTAGCCCAAACATTTAATACCGTTACACGATCCTTTGGTTCAAATACATCAGCTGTTTGCCCATCCGCATTCTTTAAATGAATAGATTCAGTCTGCATACCTTCTTGGCTACCGACTTGTTTTGAACCATTTAGTAATTGATTAACTAATAAGCCGGCTCCCATACATATCGCAATGATGATGATGAATATCGTTAGATTTCGTTTCATAGATAGAACGCTCCAAATGATTGATAGTATGTTCAGTATATCGATAGCTGTTTCGTTCGGCAAGATGGTAAGAACAAGTATAAATTCAAAAAAACCTTCACGAATGAGTAAATTTTTGCTAGAATGAAGCAGCTAGTAGAACATATACATACTAAAGAGATGAACAGCGAAAGAAAGGAATATGACTATGACAATACTTGAGGCCATTGTGCTAGGGTTGGTACAAGGACTTACTGAATTTCTTCCAATCTCAAGCTCCGCCCACCTTGTAATTACCCAGTTGCTTTTCGATATTTCTTTTCCAGGTTTTGGATTCGAAATCTTACTTCACCTAGGATCCGTTTTGGCGGTCATCATTTATTACCGAAAAGATTTAATCGAATTAATTATCGGCTTTTTTGGTTACATTAAGGATCGTTCCGAAAAAAACAAAACGAGTTTCTGGTTTTCAATTTACATACTAGTTGCTACAGTAATTACGGGTGTAGCAGGAATTCTTTTTGAAGATTACATTTCTACTGCCTTAAAAGGGCCAACTATGATTGCTATCTCACTTGCCATCACTGGAATTTTCTTAATCATCATTGAGCGTGTGGTTCGTACAGGAAACCGTACAGAAAAGGATATGACTCTCTTCGACTCCGTATTGATCGGAATCGGTCAATCCATTGCTTTAATTCCAGGGCTCTCTCGTTCAGGTACAACCCTTGTTGTTGGAATGTTTGCCGGATTAACAAAAGAAACAGCTGTTCGTTATTCCTTCATGTTATCCATTCCAGTTATTCTTGGGTCAACTGTACTTGCGTTTAAAGATTTATTAAACGGAGAATTGCTTGCTGTGGCAGGAGCATTTCCACTGATTATTGCGTTTATCGTAACGTTCATTTCATCTTTACTTGGAATTGTATGGTTTATTAACTTCTTAAAGAAAAGCAAGCTTGTGTACTTTGCGGCTTATTGCTTCATCCTAGCATTGTTTGTGTATTTCTACCTAGGAGATGTTGACCCTAGTCAGTTTTAAGTAAAAGAAAACCCCGCTCCGAAGGAGCGGGGTTTTGGGTTATGATTGTTCAGCGTTTTTCTTCTTTTTCAAATACTTCTCGCGGCGACGCTTCATTGCTTTTGTAATGTAGCCACCTTTAAAGCTTCGCGGTTCAAAGGAAACAATAAACGCAGCTGGTTCATATTCCGTAACCACACGTATAAATTCCTTCTCTCGATCTCGTCTCGCTGTACAGTCTAGCTGATAACGAGTAGATGTCATACCTTCTACAGCTGAAGAAGAAACACTGAATCCTACTTCTCTTAACCTGTCAATCAACTCTTGATTTCTTGTTGGAATATTTACCTCAAATGTTAGATATCCAATTGCCAGCTTCTCTTCAATAATTGCTCCGATATAAAGACCAACAGCGAAGCCTAAAGCATAGGCAATCATATTATAATAGTTACTTAAATCACTAAATACTATTCCTAAGGCTATTACATAAATAATACCTTCCAGTGCGCCCATAGCTGCCGCACGTTCCTTCATCCCTTTAACCATCATAATGGTTCTAATGGTTAGAATAGGAACATAAAGAAGCTGGACAATAAAAACGAGTAAAGCTGACATGCCAACACCCTTTCTTAATACATACAACTATCGTAGTGTAACAGGAAAGATGAAGAAACACTAGCATGTTTATATGGATTCTACGTGAAGATTTTAACCCTTGTATTTAATGGTTAAATGCGCACTAGATCCTGCCTCGCAAACGCCTGAAGTCTCAGACTGCACACCACTTAAATCTTCGTGATTTGTTACAACAACTGGAATAAGGGTGCTTGTTGCTTTTTCTTTTACAAGCTCGAGATCATACTCCACTAGAAGTGTACCAACTTCAACACGATCTCCTGCTTTTACATGAGCTGTGAACCCTTCCCCGTCCATATTAACGGTTTCAAGACCAATATGGATCAGAAGCTCAGCACCACCACTTGTACGTATGCCGACCGCATGACCGGTTGGAAAGACTTGAATGATCTCTCCTGCAAGAGGCGCAACCACTTGACCATCCGTCGGCTCAATAGCTGCCCCCTCACCAATCATTTTCTGAGAAAATGTCGGATCTGGCACCTCTTCCAGTGCAACCAATGTTCCATTTGCGACAGCAAAAACCGTTTCTTCTGTTGGAGCCTCTTCCGTTGTTGATTGTTGATCTTCACTTTTGTCTAACCCAAACAATTTTTTTAACATTAAGAACACTCCCCTTCAATTAACTAGTTACTAGAATAACATACTACCTTAGTTTACTATATCAATCAGTCCTTGCCTAATGATACGCGGTTATAAGATAAATGGGCAAAAGCGCCCACGCTCTTTTTATCCACCTACATAGTATAGAGTAGGCTACAATAAAGGAGTGTTGACAATGGGCGGATTTGAAAATGGTTTTGCGTTTATCGTTGTTCTATTCATTCTTCTAGTGATCGTTGGCTCAGCTTACAGCTACTAAGTCAACTATCTCTGTGTAAAAAAAGACCTCACTGACTAGTGTTCATGTCAGTTGAGGTCTTGTTCTATTTAAACTGGATTTGTTTGCTTTTGTTGTTTCGTTGTCGGGGAAAGAATTCGTTCGATCCATCCCATCAATACGTCAGCTAAAATCGCCATGAGCGCAGTTGGAATTGCACCAGCTAAAATGATTGCTGCTCCATCTGTGGCATTTGTTCCTCTAATGACAATATCGCCAAGTCCACCAGCTCCTATAAACGTTCCAATCGTTGTAATTCCAATTGAAAAAACTAAGGCTGTCCGCAAGCCTGCGGTAATGACAGACAACGCAAGCGGCAATTCAAGCATATACAACAGCTGCCACCTTGTCATGCCCATTGCTCTCCCTGATTCCACGAGTGAACGATCGACATTTTTAATACCGATATACGTATTTCGTAAAATAGGTAGCAACGAATATAGAAACAACGCTAACACAACTGTATTAGCTCCTAAACCCAATACAAGCATTAAAACAGCTAGCATCGCAAGGGCTGGGATCGTTTGAATTACATTTGTAATGGTTAAGACCGCACCACTAAGCTTACTATAACGAGCAATCAAAATGCCAAGGGGTATAGCAACAAGTGCAGCAAAGAACACCCCATACGCCGACATCAGAAAATGACGATAAAATTCGGTCCATACATACCCGCCATTCTGAGAGTAATAAAGAATTAAATCTTGTATGATGTCCATTTAATCAACCCCCTCAGCAAAAAACTGATTCTCATCTAAAAATTCTCTTGCAACAACAGCTGGTTCTTTCATAAAGAAATCGGACTCGTAATTTAATTCCTGCATTTTTTCTGTATCGATAGTTCCAACTAGTCGATTTAAGATTGCTTCAAGCTCCGGATGTTCTCTTAAAAGCTCGTTATCTACAACCATGGACGCATCATAAGGTGGAAAGAACTGACGATCATCTTCAAGAATTTTCAAATCGTATGCAGCAATTCGTCCATCCGTTGTATAGGCTAGAACGGCATCCATACGTCCGCTTTCAACTGCGTCATACACTAATCCAATTTGCATGGGAGAAATATTTTCAAATCCAAAATACGTTTCTTGGAATCCTTCATATCCATCTCCGGCACGGTTTATCCAAGATCCATCTACGCCAACTCGAAGTTCATCGGCCTGATCCTCCAGATCACTGACTTTCTCTAAATTCTCCTGACTCGCCATGTCATTCGTCACCGTAATAGCATATGAATTCGCAAATCCATACGAATCAAACCAAACTTGATCATATCTTTCTGGAAACTCCTCTTGTACGACTTCAAGGGCAAGTTCAGGATCCATCACTGGTTCCAAATTTAATGCACCGGCTATATCTGTTCCCGTATAGCGAGTAGCTGAAATATCTACATCTCCATTCAGCATGGCTTGATGCATCACGATGGAAGAACCTAAATTATTGATCATTTCCACTTTTAAATCGGTTTCTTCTTCAATCAGCTCTTTGATCAGGTTTCCAACAATCATTGACTCTGTCGTATTGACCGCACCGATTTTTACTGTTCCACTTGCCGGTCCGCTTAAACCTGGCAAGGAACAGCCGGTTAGGACAGTTGCTAGTAATGGGATAGCAACCATTGATTTTATTTTTAGCATGATGAACATCTCCTTCTGTTACACGGTTTTCTCATGAGTTTCAATCCCTTTTGGTGTAACAGTTTTTTCTATTTTTCCAAAAATCACATCCGTTAATAAAGCTAGGATGGTTACAGGCACAGCTCCAGCTATGATAAACGACGGATCGTAAAGGTTTAACCCACTAAAAATAAAATCACCTAAGCCTCCAGCTCCTATAAACGATGCGAGAGCAGCCCAACCAATTAAATACACCGAGGACACACGAATGCCTGACATGATGACAGGAGACGCGAGAGGCAATTCAATTCCCTTTACCCGCTCCCAGGTGGTCATCCCCATTCCCTTGCCAGCCTCTATTAGGTTTGGATCAACCTCTTTTACACTTGTGTATGTGTTTCGCAGAATTGGTAAAACAGAGTATAAGAACAAGGCAACGACTGCGGGTACAGTTCCCACTCCTAAAAAAGGAATAAAAAAGGCTAGGATAGCAAGACTCGGAATGGTTTGCAGAACACTCACAGTACCAATTACCCATTGAGCGAGTTTTGGTACACGAGTTAATGCAATACCTAAAGGAATGGCGACTAAAATTCCAAGTAACACAGCTAAGTAAGAAATATAAATATGTTCCCACGTTTTAATAAGAAGTTCGTTTCCATTTGCTTGTAGAAATTCAATCAGCTCATTCATGAGTTACTCCTCCAACTGCCACACCTTCATCTTCTCCCCAGATGGAGTCATACACCATATCAACTAAGCTTGCTCGAGTTACGATGCCCACAAGTATATCTTGGTTGTTTACAACGGGAGAATAACTCACACCGCGTTTTAACAAACGGTGAATCGTGTCCCGAATCAAGGCATCTTCTTGAACCTTATGAAGACTTGGTTTTACTAAGGAGTCAATGGATTCCAATGAACGATTGCGATCGATCGACTCAAGATCAATGTATCCCTTTAGAACACCCGCCTCGTCCGTTACAAGGAGTGAGTCTACTCGTGATTGCTTCATCCGTTTTAGGGCACTTGCCGGTGTTTGTTTGCCACTTATAGAGATTGGATGTTTACTCATGACCTGGGCAATGGTTTGTACATTTGGTCGTCCTTGTAATAGACGTTCTCTACCAATAAAGTCTTCGACAAACTCATTAGCTGGATTCCTTAAAATTTCTTCTGGCGAATCCATTTGGACAATTTCTCCATCCTTCATAATAACGATTCGATCAGCTAGCTTAATCGCTTCATCCATATCGTGTGTGACAAATACAATGGTTTTATCTAACGAACGCTGTAGTCGCTTAAATTCTTCCTGTAAAGAATCCCTTGTAATTGGATCAAGTGCACCAAATGGCTCGTCCATTAAAATAAGTGGCGGATTTGCTGCCAAGGCACGTAACACTCCAATACGCTGCTGTTGACCTCCACTTAGTTCATGTGGATATCTGTTCAGATACTCTTTAGGCATATCTACTAATGATAATAATTCCTCTGCTCGTTTTGATTTCTTACTTGAAGTCCATTTTAGTAAACGAGGAACCAATGTAATGTTTTCTTCAATCGTCATGTGAGGAAATAAACCAATTTGTTGAATCACATATCCAATCTTCCTACGAAGCTTTACAGCATCCTGCGTCAACAAATCTTCATCATTAATATAAATTTTGCCGTTTGAAGGTTCAATTAATCGGTTAATCATTTTCATAGTGGTTGTTTTACCACAGCCACTTGGGCCAATGATGCAAATGAACTCTCCTTTTTTGATATCCATTGATACGTTGTTTACAGCTTTCTTTCCACCTTTATAGGTTTTGGTCACATTTTCCATACGCAGCATTTTCTGCACCTCCGAATAAATTAACAGGTTTCATTATAAACTATCTACAATAAAAAGTTTACAAAAAGTTTATAAAGGATTAATTTGGAACTTTTTAAATTTGAGACTTCTTTTCAAGAAAAAAATATGGTACATTATCTCTGACAATAAGTGAATGAGGTGCGCAGGACATGAAAGGGGCTTCTTCTGAATTCTTACAAAAAATCGAAGAACAATATATTGAGGGTATTGCTGATAACATGCGGACATACGGTGTGTCTGCAACAGTTGGCAGGGTACTTGGAGTAATTTACACAAACCGTAAACCAATGACGCTTGAAGAGTTGTCTACGGAAACCGGTATGAGCAAAACAAGAATGAGTCAAGTCGTACGCGAAATGATTGACTTAAATATCGCCAGCAAGGTATACGAAAAAGGCGTCAGAAAAGATTTGTATAATGTCGAAGAAGATTATTATCAAACCTTCATCTCACTTTTCACCTCTAATTGGCAGAAGGTTATTCAAAAAAATAAAATGATTGGCAAACGTTTGGCTAATCAGATCCATAAAGAACTAGAAGAAAACGATCAGTTAACCGAGTACACCGAACAAGAACTAAACCTATGGTTACACGAAACAAAACAGTGGATGAATTATTACCAATGGCTGGATGAGTTAATTGATTTCTTTGAAAGCGGCGAAATCTTCAAACACGTTCCAAAACCTGAATAATTCATAAAGAAACCCCTACCTTGGTATTGGTAGGGGTTTCTTTATCCTATGATTCATGTACTCCTAGTGCAATCTTGGCGTATCGTGACATCATACTCTTAGACCAAGGCGGATTCCAAACAATATCCACCTCTACCTCTCCAATATCTCCAATTTCCGTTAATTCGCTTAATGCTTCTTTCACTGAACGATGAATTTCTCCAGCTAGTGGACACCCCATCGCGGTCAGTGTCATCACAACTGTAACGTTATTCTCTTCATCTAGTTTAATCTCATAAACAAGCCCCAAATTTACGATATCAATCCCAAGTTCAGGATCGATTACTTGTTCAAGCTGCCCCATTACTTGATCTTTTGTTTGTTGCTTTTCTTGTTCAGTGCTCATCGTTACACCTCTTCCTAATTACTTTACCCTAGGCAGGTAAGATCAAACCTCTTTTTAGTGCTCATAGATCATTTTTTTCGACATTCCACCGTCAATCGTTACATTTTCACCGGTAATAAATTTATTTCTCGGATCTGTTAAAAATAAACATAGACGTGCAACATCTGAAGGTTCTCCAACTCTTTTTGAAAAATGCTGCGAATGATCTACATCTCTTAGTTCACTTACATCACCTGTATGGATCCAACCAGGACTGATGCTGTTTACTTGGATATGCTGATCTTGCAAGGAAGCAGCAAGTGCATGTGTTAATGAGACAATAGCGCCTTTTGATGCAGCGTATGCTTCGGAGTTAGGCTCACTCATCGCCGCTCTTGTTGAAGCCATATTAATAATAGACCCTCCACTTCCCCCTTTTCCCATCAGCTTTGCTGCTTCTTTACTACATAAGAATGTTCCTTTTGCATTTGTATTCATCACTTTATCCCATTCATCTTCTTCTAACTCAAGTGGTGACTTCCACTTAGAAATACCTGCACTATTAATACATACATCTAAGCGCCCATAGGTGTCTTCGATTCGCTCCATCATCCGTTTTACCTGATCTCCCCGAGAGACATCACAGGCAATCACGATGGCTTCCCCACTAGCTTCACGTATCTTTTTTAACGTACGCTCTGCATCTTCCGCGATCACATCCGAAATAATGACTTGATCGCCTTGTTTTGCAAAAGCAAGCGCTACTTCGGCCCCGATGCCATTTCCAGCCCCTGTCACGAGTACTACACGCTTATTCATAGCCATTCCTCCTCCGCTCATTGTACAATGAGCATAGTGTCTACATATAGTTTAGAGAATTTCTGGAGGGTTGTCATGTTAGAGAACTTTGATCGGTATATTTTTCGTTTTTTTGTTTTTTGGTACATATGTGGTGTGATTCTTCTTACGTTTGATATCCTACCACCAAGCCTCGAATGGGCAAATACTGTGTTTCTAGTATTAACCGGAGTACTCGGTGCAATCTTTCTAATTAAACAATACGGAAGGATCCTCGGAACGGCTTTATCCATTTTAATTGTGATCATCACCTTTATAGTTGAGGGCGTTGGTGTACACTACGGCATCCTTTTTGGTGATTACTTTTATAATCCTGACTTTGGTTTGATTTTGTTTGAGGTGCCTTTCACGATTGGAGCGGCATGGTTAATGGTTATCTCGACAACCCATGTGATTGCCCGGGCTTATACATGGAGAATTGAAAACAAATGGGTGGAATGGCTTACATACACTGTTCTTGGCTCAACAGCCGCGGTGATTATGGACATTGTTCTTGATCCTGTTGCGTTTCAAGTGAAAGAGTATTGGATATGGGCAGCCGGAGGATTTTATTACGATATTCCATTTTCAAATTTCTTTGGTTGGTTTGTTTTAGCCTTTATCTTACATACAGTTGTTTATATAACACTCCAATTGGTTGGAAAATGGACAGGCTTCAAAGATACATATTGGGAGCCTCGAATGGTTTGGCTCTATGTAATGGTTCTAATGATGTTTGTTATTTTAGCCATCACTCATCAATTATGGTTAGCTGTTCTTATATCCATGCTTTTAAGCATTCCATTAGTCATTGGATACAACAAGTGGAAGGAATCATAATCTCATGATTAAAGCGCAAAAAAGTGCATTTTTTAGTAAGACCTTTCATTTGTATAACACATTTTGGCTTTTAAAGCGCTCTTTTTCAAGCATATCGATTAAAGGTACGTTTCATCAAGAAGACGCTGGAGTACTCATACTAGCTAATCATTCGAGCTGGTGGGATGGTTTAATTACCTTTTATCTCACTCAAACGGTTTGCCCGTATGATAGCTATGCGATGATGAGTGAAAAAGGCATGAGGGAATTCCCATTTTTCAAGCGAATTGGTGCCTTCTCTGTTGATGTGGAAAAGCCCCGTTCCATTGTAGAAACACTTTCCTATGCAAAAGCGAAATTGCATAATCACAAAGCTGTCTGGATGTTTCCACAAGGAGCGGAGCAGCCATTGGAGAAAAGGCCACTCGAGTTTAAAACAGGATCCGCACATTTAGCTACCAAGGACAAAAAGGTGACGATTTATACCATTACCTATTACTACATGATGTCTCATGAGCAGAAGCCAAGACTCTATATTGAGATTAGCTCACCTATCCATTCTCACTCATTTACGAAACGATCTCGTCAGGAAGTGACTACCTTGCTTGAAGAAACGATGACTACTCAACTGAATCAACAACGAGACAACATTGCACGTGAGGATACCTCTGATTACACGGTTCTCCTCTCAGGAAACCGCTCTGTTAGTGACTGGTTTAATACCTTATCAGGTTCAAAATCATGACTGTTCTTGTCTATTGTCTGATAGCGTTACTGAGCTTGCTCTTTATTTGGGTTTTTTGTAACCAATTCTTTATGCCAAGGCTCTCTCACCAACCAGTTATTGAAGAGAAGCCATTGGTAAGTATCTTAGTCCCAATGAGAGACGAAGAAACAAATGTAGTGGATCTCATTCAAAATTTGTCAGCCTTAACGTATCCAAACGTTGAATGTATCTTTTTAGATGATCAGTCAACAGACTTAACTGGTGAGCTTATCCGTCAGGAATCGAATCATTTATCTACAGTTCGTTTAATGACAGGAAAGGACCTTCCAGCTGGGTGGGTTGGTAAGGTCCACGCCTGTCATCAGTTAAGTCAGCAAGCAAAAGGTGCCTACTTGCTCTTTTTAGACGCCGATGTCAGACTTGCTCCAGATACAATCGAGCAGTCTATTGCCCTCATGAAGAATCAAGGATCTGGTCTGTTAACAGGCTTTCCAAGATTCCCGGTAACTGGACTTCTTGCTAAGCTTCTCGTTCCTATGCAGCATGTGCTTATTTATTTGCACCTGCCATTATATCTAGCAAACCGAACATCTCACGTAACAGCGAGTGCAGCTCATGGTAGCTTCATGTTGTTTGAAACCATGACCTACCGCTCGATTGGCGGACACAAATCGGTTAAACATTCTCTCGTAGAAGATGTTCATTTGGCAAGAGCCATTAAAAAGTCGGGTGCTAAAGCTTGCCTAGCAAACGTTACAGATCATGTAACCTGTTATATGTACCACCGAAATCGAGATGTCTGGCAGGGCTTTTCAAAAAATGCATTTCCGGGCATCGGTCGTTCTTACCTGTTAGCAGTTTGTATCATTTGTTTGTATAGTGTTCTTTTTATATCTCCCTTAGTCCTTGCGGGTCTGGCTTTTACTCATGCATGGTACTACGCTCTCCCCCTACTCATAAGTTTAGGGATACGGTTTTTAATTGATCAACTAGCGAATCAAAGAAACTGGATTTGGCTACTCATGCCTTTTTCAGCGATTGCATTTATTCTCATTCTTATGCGGTCTATGGCGCTTGCATGGAGTAAATCAGGCTTCACCTGGAAAGGACGTACCTATTCATGAAAACAGTTGTTATTATTGGCGGGGGATTAGCAGGATTAAGTTCAGCGATTTCACTTGCAAAGAAAGGCTTTCAAGTAAAGCTGTTTGAGAAAAATGCGCACTTTGGCGGGAAGATGAGAAGATACCAGCTTGGAACCGCTTCCTTTGATTTTGGACCCAATACGATCACAATGCCTGAAGTATTTGATCGAGTGATTCGGGAATCTGGAGCCGACCCTAAAGACTATTTTACGTTCAAGCGCCTCGATACGCACACTCGTAATTATTTCACAGATGGTACACATCTTGATATGACGGCAGATCAAGAATGGATGAAACAAAATCTAGCTTCATTTGGCATCCCAGCCCAATCGTACGATCGTTATTTAAGAGATATTTCAAGGCTTTATACGTTGTCAAAAGAGTATTTCTTTCCACGTACATTTGCTAGCTGGAAGGACTATCTCTCCCCTTCACTATCTAGGGCATTACTAAAGGTCCACCCGTTCACAACATTAGATACGTTTCATCGTCGTTATTTTACAAATGATAAGGTTGTACAAATGTTTAATCGATATGCAACATATATTGGTTCCTCGCCTTACCTGTCACCAGCAACCTTCTCAATGATTGCATATTTAGAATTGATTCAAGGAATCTACTATGTCGAAGGCGGGAATCCGCGTATTGCTGAGGGTTTTGTTAAGAGAGCAGAAGAATTAGGTGTAGAGCTCTACTCGAATAAAGAAGTCATTCGAATTCAAGTATCTAATAAGAAAGCAACGGGTGTAGAACTGGCAGACGGCTCGCATGTTTCATGTGATCAATTGATTATGAATGGCGATTTGTTGCAGGTATATCCTGAGCTAGTCGCAGAGAAAGATCGTCCATCCTTTTCTAATCAAAAGCGTGACCAGCTAGAACCTTCTATCTCTGCATTTGTGATTCTAGTAGCCTTAAACAAGCGTTTACCGAGCCTCATCCATCATCAAGTGTATTTTAGTGAAGAGTATCTGTCTGAGTTTGAAGACCTTTTTGATACACAAACATTAAGTGAACATCCTACCATCTATATCTGCAATTCGTCTTATACGGACCGAAATGCCTCACCTGATGGAGATAATCTATTTATTCTTGTGAATGCACCTGCCATTAAAGACCAAGGTACACCAATAGATTATAAAGCGTACAAGCAGCATATATATCATGTGTTAAAGTCTACCTACAACCTTGATCTTGTTCCTCATATTAGTCATGAGCAAGTCATCTCACCAGAGCAAATCCAAAGCGATTATTACGCCTATAAAGGAGCGTTATATGGCGTGTCCGCTAATACAAAAAAGAATGCATTCTTGCGACCTGCAAACCGGGCGAAAGACGTACGTAATCTATATTTTGTTGGTGGGTCTACTCACCCAGGCGGGGGGTCACCTATGGTTGTTTTAAGTGGATTAAATGTGGCCAGCTTGATTCATAAAGAACAAGCTTGAGAGTAAAGCAAAAAGCGAGTGATTCTATAACAGAATCCTCGCTTTTTGCTTTACTCTATCCTATAATTGCGCCAAAATTTCTTTTTTCTCTTCTTGTGTAATAAAAGAACGTGTGGTAAAAACTTGATAATGATTGCGTCTAACTGAATTTAAGATGGCTCGATACATAAACGCCGCACCTTTTACCGGTAGACGGGCGTCTAAAGGATAATGTTCAATACTCTCAAGTGCAATACTATATAATTCTTCAGCACGTGTGGCCATATGCTCCCAAAGTTGAATGAAATCTTCTGTTACTTGACCTAGTTTAATTTGTTCTTCTGTCACTCCATATTGCAACATTAGATCACTTGGTAAATAGATTCGATCTCGCTCAATGTCCTCTCCGATGTCCCGCAAAATATTTGTAATTTGCATAGCTGTCCCTAAAGCTTTTCCACCTTCTACAAGATGTTTATGATTGTTTGGAGCCAATACAGGAAGCAGCATAAGACCAACCGTCCCAGCAACATAATAAGAGTATTCTTCTACTTCGACCATCGTTTGATAACGATTTTTGAAAAGATCCATCTTTTGACCTTTAATCATATCTTCAAATGCTTGCTGATTTATTTCAAACCGTTTAAACACATCATTTAGAGCTAACCACATTGAATCATGTAGTGATAATTCATTGCGTAAAAACAAACGAAAATGGTCTTCAAACTGCGCTAATTCCATATGGGGATTAGCGCCCTCGTCTACAATATCATCTACACTACGACAATAAGCATAAATGGCCCAGACCGCTTTTCTTTTAGAAGCAGGTAATAAGCTAAATGCCTTCGCAAAGGTTTTAGAGTGGCGATTAATGATGCGATGACAATCCTCATAGGCTTCTTCTAGCTTTCTCAAATTGTATTCTCCTTCCTAGTAACTGAATCTGTTTCTTCCTCCAGATAATCAGATAACAGTTTTGCTCCTTGCATCACGATAGGAATTCCTCCACCTGGATGAATAGAAGCACCAACGGCATAGACGTTATCGCGACCAAATGGTTTGATCTGCGGCCTGAACACACCAGACTGCCTTAGAACAGGAGCTAAGCCAAAGCTACCACCTTGGTAAAGTCCCTCTGCTTCAGCATGTTTCGGAGTACGCACGTCCATCCACTCTATATGTTCTCGTAAATTGGGAAAATGCCATGATTCCAACGTATCAACACACATGTCCACAAATTCATTGATCTGCTCCCAATTAACAGATGAACCTGATGGCACCGGCACTAATACGTACAGCACACCTTTTCCAGCAGGTGCTAGAGACTCATCAATTTTAGATGGATGGAAAGCATAAAGTGATGGATTTGAAGGGATTTTTTTATCAACAAAAATCTCTTTCATGTTCTGATTAAAATCTCGAGACATGTAAAACTGATGTACATTAGCCTCTTCATAGATCGTATCTAAGCCAAAATAGAGCAATAGGCATGAAGAAGATGACACATACGATTGCTTTTTCGCTTTCTTTTCAGGAAACAACGTTTGCATGAGTGGTACTTCTCCATTCATCACAAATCGATCAGCGCTAAAGCGTTTTTCATTTGAGTAGACCGCATGGACGAGGTTGTTTTTCTCTTCGATTTGATCCACACCTGTATTCAAGTGAATCTCTACTCCACGCTTACGCAGCTCCTGTTCAAGGATAGGAACGAGACTGCCATAACCGCCTTTGATATACCAGATGCCATGATAATGCTCACTAAATGACACGAGTGAATACAGAGCTGGCGACGTGGATGGTGCTCCACCTATATAAAGAGTTTGCAGTGAAAACGCCTCTTGCAGTCGTTTGTCCTTAAAAAAGTGTGCAGTTTGCTTCTCTACTGACTGATACGCTTTTAATTTCACGAGAGCTGCTAATGATGTAAAACTAAAAAAGTCACGCTTATTCATAAAGTGGCGATCCAAAAAGACAGATTTCCCTAAATTAAACCGAGTATTCATCGTCTCCATATAATGAATAAAAGATTGTTCCTCACCTGGAAACACGCGATTAATCTCAGCCAACTGTTCTTCTTTATCACTCCACTTTAAGAAGGTGGTATTGTCTGAATACGTTAAGGAGTAAAGGGGATCAACGCGAACCATTTCTATTTGATTTGGATTCACTCCCACTTCTTCGAGAATGGTACGAATGATATCAGGTAATAAAACAATAGTAGGACCCTTATCCATTTTAAATCCATCTCGCTCGATGAGAGCGAGACGACCTCCAAGTTTCGTATCTTTCTCAAGAATGACGACCTCTTCACCGCGATTTGATAAGTAAAGAGCTGTGATGAGACCACCAATTCCTCCACCAACAATGATGGTTTTCATCGTTGAACCAACCCCTTTTTATCGTGTTCCATAATCGAGTTAGCTGTAATTCTCGCAGACTCAAAAATGGTTGGCAGCCCACTTCCAGGGTGAGTACCTCCACCAACTAACCAGCAATTCTTCAAACTTTGGAACTTGTTATGCGGTCTAAAGTACATCATTTGACCTAAGTTATGGGCCAAATTAAATGTCGCCCCTTGATAAACATGATGTTGCTTTTGCCAATCATCCGGGGTTAATAGTTCTTCAAACACAATATGATCACGAAGGTTCTTAAATTCAGTTCGCTCTTCAATAATTGAATAGATTAAATCTCTAAATTCAATCTTATGATTTTCCCAGTCTAATAAACTAAAGTTATTTGGCACAGGTGCAAGAATATAAACACCTGATTGTCCCTTAGGTGCCAAGCTTGAATCCGTCACAATCGGGTTTTGGATGTAAATTGAAGGGTCAGCCGATAGCGTCTTTGTTTTTGTAATTTCTTCCACGTTCTTCTTATAATCCTTTGAGAACACAACTGTATGATGTGCCTGATCGTATTGTTTGTCTAACCCCACATAAATCATAAAGGATGAACAAGAGTATTTCTTTTTATCTAGTTTTTCTTTTGAATACGATTTAAGATTAGATTTATTTAATAGTTCAGTCATTGCATATGCAAAGTCAGCATTAATGACAACTTCATCATAATGGCGTTCTTCTCCATTCGATAATTGAAGCCCGTACACCTTTTTATTCTTCGTTAGAATCTGTTGAATTGGAGTGTTTAAATAGAGCGTCCCCCCATGCTCTCTAACGACTGCTGCCATCGCTTCAGAGATTTGGTTTAATCCACCGCGAGGGTGCCAAACACCATATTCATGCTCCATGTATGATAGAATACTAAACGCACCTGGGCATTCCCATGGAGACATGCCTAGATACTTCGATTGAAATGTAAAAGATAGCTTTAACCGCTCATCATTAAAATAAGAATCTAACACTTCATATAATGATTGGTTTAAAGATAACTCAGGCAGTGCTTTTAACGTACGCCACCTCGCATAGTCAAGGATTGATCCATGCCGGTTTTGTAAAACAGGAAGAAGTGCCGCCATCTTTCTTCTTGTATCTGTCATAAATCGCTCATAGCCTTCTTCGTCTCCAGGGAAGAGTGTCTTGATTTGATTAAATGTCTTCTTTGAATCTTGAGAGGGACTAAAGACCAAATCCTCAAATCGCAATTCATACATTGGCTCTACCTTTATTAAATCAAGGTAATCATCCAGCTTACGTCCCACAGAGTCAAATAATTCTTCAAGTATGTAAGGCATGCTTAAGAATGTAGGACCTCGGTCAAATGTAAAGCCATCTTTCTTCAACGCAGATGTACGTCCACCCACATAAGGATGTTTTTCATATACATCCACTTTGTATCCTCTACCAGAGAGAAGCATAGCACAAGCTAATCCACCTGGACCTGCGCCAACTATTGCTATATGTTTTGCCATTTAGAGTTCACCCTGTCCATATGATTAGTGATTAAGATTTAGTTATATAAAAAGACATGCAAGAGCATGCCTTCAAAATTCCCTCTTCTTCTATATCATAAACCTTTTTACTCCTCTGGCATAACAATTTGGCCTATTTTTTTATCACTTGATAAGGTTTTTTTAATAATCTGTGATAATTCCTGCGGTGGATAAGGCTTTGTGAGGTATTTACTCACTCCAAATTCTTCTGCTTTTTCCCTCACTTCGTTTAATGCAGATGAAATAAACACAGGCACATTTTGGGTTTCGTCAAATTGCTTTAGGGCTTTAATAAAGTCCCATCCATCCATTCCTTCTCCAAGCATTAAATCAACAACAACCGCATCAATTTGCTGCTTTCTTATTCGATGAAGGGCAACGGTTGGATTAAGGTAATGATGAACCTCAAATCCACTTTGCTTAAGCTCTTCTGCTAATAATAGCGCAAGACTTTGATCATCCTCTAAAATAGCGACTCGGTATCGATCATCCTGGTCATCAATGATTGAAGAAATGGGTAACAGTGACTCCTGGCTGTCGTAGGGAAGGGCTAAGATAAATGTACTACCAACACCTAAATCTGATTTCACAGATATGCTCCCACCGTGCGCTTCCATAATTTCTTTAACGATCGGTAAGCCTAAGCCGGTGCCACCAATCTTTCTTCGATCACTGTTATCAATCCGATGAAATTTTGTAAACAGCTTATCAATCTCAGATTCCGGAATGCCGAGTCCTTCATCATTAATGTGAATGTGTAAATCTGTTCCCTTATTTAGCATCACTACTTCCACGTGGCCGCCATTTGGAGAAAACTTAACCGCGTTACTTACCAAATTAACTAGAACCTGTTCCATTCGATTTGGATCAGCCCATATAAAGGTTTGATTCGCTAAATCACGAATGATAAACTGATGATCGTTATACATCGGTTCATATTTTGATATAACTTCGATCACTAATTCTTTTACATTAAAAGACGTTTTGTTATAGGATTGAACGTTTGATTCCATCCGCTGTAGATCTAGGAAATCATTAATTAAATTTGTTAATCGATTGGTTTCTTTATGAATCGTGCGTAAGTATTTTTCTTGTCTTGCCGGTTTTAACTCTCGATCAATCATTAATTCGGTGAACCCGAGTATACTTGACAGCGGCGTGCGCAGCTCGTGGCTTACCGTACTGACGAGCTCGGACTTCATTTGATCCACTTCGTATTCTTTTGTAATATCACGGTGAACAATAATCGTTCCTTTTCTTGTATCGTCACTGTAAACAGGTTCTGCATATACTTCCATCATCGTTTTTCCATCTGATAATTTGTATCTGGTTGTTAAGACTTCATCAGTATCGGCACAGAGCACTTGATCAAAAAACGAAGCCAGCTCTTCAGTCTGTTCAACGCATTTTAAAGACTCTTTTTGCCACGTTTGATAACTATTACATTCAGCATCTGAATGTAAGTTGAATTGAAACATTTCACGAAACAGTTTATTTGAACGAAGCAATGCACCATCACCATCAATGAATTGAATACCTTCATTTACATTATCAATGATATCTTGATTTAATTGTCGATCATACTCTGTTTGCTCGTATAGCATGACCCGTTCAATTGCTATAGAGATATGACCCATAACCCCTTCGAGTTCTTTTTGTTCTTTAAATGAGAAGTCAGAGCCAATTCGCGTACAACAAAATACCGCCATTAGGTCTTTTGTAGAAGAATAGACTGGCACATATAAATCAAATACATCAACAGGTTCTTCAGCAATACCCTGTTCATATTTAGAGGATTTACGTTTGACCTGATGACAAGACTTTTTTTCATTTAATAATACGCCAAGCCCATCTTGAAAATGTGTGGTTAGCTCATTCACTACTTTGTCACTGATCCCACGTTTTGCAGATCGTTTTTTACCTTGTAACGAGACAAACCCTATCCGTTCAACTGGATACAATGTACCCATATGGTCAATGATTTCGTCCAGAAGCTCTTGTTCATTTAATGTAACGGAAATGGTGTGATTAAAGCGATTGTATTTTTCAAGGACGTGACGAATCATCTCTGTTTCCTCAAAAGCAAATCTGAGCTTTTCCTGCTGTTCTTCTAGCTCTTCCTGCTGACTAATCAGTTCTTCATTTTGGGCTACAAGCTCTTCTTCTTTTTCCTGTAATGTTAGCACCATCCCATTAAACGTCCTAGAAAGAATACCCACTTCATCATTTCGGTCTATTTCTATTAGATGAACTTCCTTCCCTGCTGCCAATTGTTCACTCGCTAGTGTTAGATCCTGAAGAGGATTCCCAATTTTCGTGAAGATTCGTCTAAGAATTAGAAACAAGGTAGCGATAAAAATAATAATCAATCCAAAGATTAACCAAAGAATCGTACTATTTGCTACGGTATATTCAGAACTAAGGTCTGCGAGTTTGTCGTTTGTTTGTTTAAGATTGGCTGCGGTCAAACTCGTTAATTCATTTACGAGTTCACCTCCATCAGATACACCTGTCGCTTGAACTTCCTCGACATTTCCGTTATTAATAAGTTCTACCGCTTGCGGAATATAGCCTTCAACTTGGCTGATCAACTCTTCGACAGAATCAATAAAAAGAGACTCATCTGGTTCAAGTGTTAGCTGATTAAATTCATCTATTGTTTCGTTTACAGATTCCATTTGTGTCAGTAAAGATGAAAATTCTGAGGTCGATTGAAAAGCAAAATATCCTCTTAAATGAATAAACATCTGATTTGCACTGTTATCAATTTGAAATGCGAGATCCTGCTTATAAATAAGGACCTCTCTTTCCGCAATATAGTTACTTTGAATCACGCTCACATAATAAACAAAGGTTGAACCAATAATCGTGATAACGAGCATAATAATCGCCATAAATGAAACAAGCTGACGATTTAAACTCTTTTTGAAATAGTCGTTCATCCTAAAATCTCCTGTACCCGTTCAACTAATGCATTTGGACTAAACGGTTTGGCTAAGAAAAAGTTAGCCCCTTTTTTCAAAATCTCTTCTTGGTCAGCTTGCTGACTTTTTGCCGTGAGCATTAAGATTAGTACGTCACGTTTCCCTTCGAGTGATCGAACGTGTTCAATGACTTCAAGGCCAGTGCGCTCTGGCATCATATAATCTAACACGAGAAGGTCAAAGTCATGCTCATGGACAAGATCTAACGCCTCCTGGCCATCGCTTGCTTCATGTACTTCAAGGTCCAAATCTTCCAGTGTATCCGTAATTAACATTCTTAGTACTTCTTCATCATCAGCAACAAGTACTTTTTTCATGTAATCTCCTCTTTCCAGTTCTCTATAATAAAGTTCGCTGTAACAAGCGTTGAATTCGAGCGCGTAGCTCTTCTGGCTTAAATGGTTTTATAATATAATCATCGGCTCCTGCGTTAAGTGCTTGTACAATTTCCACTTCATTTGATTTGCCAGTAAGCATAACTACAAGAATATCTAACTCAGGAAAGTTCAATCGAATATGAGTAAGCACTTCTAAACCATCCACCTTGGGCATCATGCGATCAAGCACAATTAAGAACTTTTGCCTTGGCTGATACCAATCTGATTCTAGAAAGTCTTCTCCATTTTTAAATGTTAAAATCCTGAAAATAGACCCTTGAACCACAATTTTTAGAAGCTCGTCCTCCACGACATCTCTAACAACCTCGTTATCATCAACAATACAAATTGTTACAAGTTGTTCTACTTCGTAAGCCTCGGAAGGATTGTAGATTAGCGCTTTGTTTCGACCAGCACGTTTTGCGGCATAAAGAGCTTTATCTGCCTTGTCGCTAAGTTCTTCTATTTTGCTAATATCTTTAGCAACTTCAGAAATCCCTGCTGAAACCGTTACATGAAATGTAATCTCTTTACTTGTGAATAGCAGCTCTTGAAATTCAATCCTAAACCGTTCGACCATTTGAAATGCTTGATATTTATTAGTGTTTGGAAGCAGTAGAACAAACTCTTCTCCCCCGAGACGAATAACTAAGTCTCCTACTCTTTTTCTGCTCGTTAAGAAGTCTGCAAATCCTTTTAATACGTCATCTCCTACCAAGTGCCCATATGTATCATTGATCTTCTTAAAGAAATCTAAATCTAGTAGGACAAGTGAAAAAATCGTATCATAGCGATGAAACAACTCAAGCTGTCTTGTTCCTTCAAGTCTTAAGTACCTTCTATTAAACACTCCAGTTAAATCATCATACATAAGAGAGCGTTCAAAAATACTACGAAGCTTAATTCTGTTTTGAATGCGTACAGACAATTCAGTAGTATGAACAGGTTTCACAAAATAGTCCGTTATACCTTGTTTGTACGCCTCATTTTGCACATCTAAAGAGCTTTCTTCACTTAAAACGATTACCGGAACAATCTCTGAACCCATTTTTTGAGAAAGAGAATGTAATTCAGTAGAATGAACAGCCAATTTTTTTGGATCAACGAGAATGACACACTCAGGCTTCTGATCATTAAAAAACTGATTTCCTTTTTCAACACTAATTGCCCCAGTTACCATAAATCCCTGTTCTTCGAGACTATTCTTAAGATAAGCCAAGTAGCTTCCATCCTCTGAGATGATTAAAACAAGAGATGGGTCCGCCTGTAAACCCACAGACTCGTTACTCTTTTTTTCAACTAATACTGTATTTTTTAAATAGAGAACAATCTCTTCGTAAGTCCACTCTTCTTTATCAGCAGGAAGCGATTCGAGCAAAACCCTCGCTTCAGCTGAATGCTGCGGTAAGCCAATTGACGAGCCTGTACCTGCAATTGAATGTAAAAATCGGTACAATTCATCGTAGGAGACAGTATGTTGCGCCTCCCAATGATCTAAGGTTATTTCAATCTTTTCTTGTAATTTTAATTGATATTTCTTCATGGTTAACTCCCTTCTAACCATTGCTCAAGAACTAGTGGTTGGATGTAATATCCAACTTACACAATCTATTATAGTAAATTTTAATCAAGAAATCATGGATTTGTGGAAGATAGATTTGTCAATGTATTAAGGAAAGAAACTTAATTCTTAAGTTGACAGTAAAATCTCCCCTATGCTAGGATCTTCTTATTAAAGCCGTGTATTCCTGTACGAATTATTAAAATTCTAGATTTAAAGGTATAAGGTTTAGACCTTATACAACCCAAGGGGGGAATCTTTTATTTACAAACTTTCTTTAAAACAAGTGCAATCAAAAAAAGTGAGCGATTTCATCTATGAACAGCTAGAAGAAGCCATTATCTTAAAAGAATTCCTTTCAAATGAGCAGCTACCCTCTGAGAGAGAGCTTTCTACATTATTTAACTGCAGTCGCCTAGTTCTAAGAGAAGCATTGGCTGCACTTGAACAACAAGGATTAATTGAAAAAAGATTAGGTGCAAAAGGTGGAACGTTTGTCCTCCCCACTACAAAGCAATCAAATCATCGATCGAGTTCTGTCATTGAATCTTCATGGAAAGATTTAATAGACGTTTTTGAGTATCGTTCTATTATTGAGCCTGAAGCAGCAAGACTCGCCGCTTTGAAAATAACGGACGAAGAATTAGATTCCCTTCAGCTTATTTTGGATCAAAGTCAACATCAGTTGATTGAACGTGAAGAGTTTCGATCACTTGATGTAAAGTTTCATCTTATATTAGGTCAAGCTTCAGGCAATTCGTATCTTGAAAATGCCATTCGAAAAATACGTACACGCATTAATCCAGCCCTTGACTTGATGCCATATAGCAATGAGGTTAAAACAAAAACAATAACCGATCACAAGCACTTGCTTGCCGCTCTTCATGAGAGAAACTCAAGCCTTACGAAAGACATGATGTTTAATCATATAAATAGAAGTACTAAAGCTATTTCTAATCAATTTTCGAAACATTCCATCACCCACGATGAGTCATGAGAGGAAAGAAGGAATTATATTGAAAACCCTATTTACAGTTTCTTTACTTACAGGAGTACTTTTGCTTACAGCATGCTCAAGTGATTCAACCGAGCCTTCAAACGATGCATCCACGATTGATGAAGTCGGAAGGGAGATAACATACTCATTAGCCACAGATATTCAGAAACTTGATCCACATACAGAAAATGTAGTTGTCAATTGGAAAGTTGGATTTAATGTATATGATCGACTAGTTACCCAAAATGAATCGATGGAACTGGAGCCTGGACTTGCTACAGAGTGGGAATCAATTGATCCTACTACATGGGAATTTAAGTTAAGAGAGGATGTAACCTTTCACGATGGTACTGAATTTAATGCTGAAGCAGTAAAAGCGAATCTAAATCGTAGTCTTGCCGAGGAAACGATCTCACCTACTGCTTATTTATACGATCGCATTGAGGATACAGAAGTCGTAGATCCTTATACGGTTAGGTTTCATTTATCTGAACCGTTTGCCTCTTTACCTGCACACCTTGCTCAATATGGTGGTTCTATGCTGAGTCCTGCCGTTATTGAAGAAGATAACGAAGCAATAGCAAACGGAGAGGATCCTGGCAGTGTTGTCGCAAATAAACCAATTGGTACAGGTCCATTTAAATTTGAATCGTGGAACCCAGGTTCAGAAATCAAATTGGTTCGAAATGAAGATTATTGGGGCGGAGCACCTAACATCGAAGGGGTTTCGTACAAGATTGTTCCAGAAGAATTAACACGAGTGGCAGATCTTGAAACACAGGCATCAGACATTATTGATTCAGTAAATCCTAATAGCATGGAACAAATTGAAAATAGTGATGCTGCTGTTATCGTAGAAACAGACTCAACCTACGCAAATTTTCTTGGATTTAACACAAATAAAGAACCGTTTGATGATGTGCGTGTTAGACAGGCAATTAGCATGGCAATCGACAAGGACATAATTGTTGATTCTATTTTGAATGGCGTTGGTACAATAGCTAACAGCCCACTTTCACCTTATGACTTTGGTTTTGCAGACGTTGAGGCATTGCCTTACGATCCAGAAGAAGCAAAAGAGTTACTTGAAGAAGCAGGTCAAAGCGATTTATCATTGGAATTATCCGTAAATGATGACCGGACACGTGTAGACATTGCTACTTATATCCAACAGGCACTACAAGACATAGGAGTAAACGTTACAATTAGTCAAATGGAGTTTGCATCATTCGTAGAATATACTGGACAAGGTGAAGCAGATTTGTTCCTACTTGGCCGTTCAAGCCCAACAGGAGATGGATATAATGCACTGTTTACCATTCTTCATTCTAATAAACAAAGCAGCAATCAATTAAGATATACGTACGCAAACCCAGCATTCGATGAGCTTGTTGATCAATCCATACAAACCACAGATGAAGATGAGCGTAACGATTTGTTTGAAGAAGCGCAACAAATCGTAGCAAATGATGTCCCGTTTGATTTTCTATATTATCCTGTGGATCTACTAGGTGTATCTAATCAAATTAGTGGAGTAAAAACTCTACCATCTGGTGTCGTGTTACTAAAAGATGTTGAAGTGGTAAAATAATGACTACACGAGTGAGACTTTCAATGCCGATTGCTTTTTTAATTGAAAACATTCGAACAAGCGGTATGTCTGATGATAAGCTGATTCAAGTCATAAAGAACCGTGAGTTCAAGTTCATCGTAGATCAAGTTGTTGATCCGACGATGAATTTCGATGAACGAATTCAAACGGCAGAAGAGCTTAGCGAGCCCTGGGAAGAAGCGATAAAAGAAGGCTATAGTTTTAAATTTTTACACCTTAATGGCGTAAAAAAAATTCTTGCGCTCCGCTTTAACAAAAGCGATGGAGTTGATTATAGTCAACAAGATCATAAATTAGTTGGAATTCATCTCTCTTCATCAGAAGAGAATCTATTGCATGAACTCATTCAAGGTAGTTGGACTGTAACAAAAAGCACTTCACTCATTACCATCACACCAAAATACTAAAGTAAAAAGCCGAGAGAAGAGTAACCTTCTCTCGGCTTTTAAACCTTATTCACCCCAAAGTTCTACTCGATCCTTAATCAGCTCTGTATATTCCTTCTCCGCTTCTTCTGCTCCTGCAGCAAGTAATTCATCTTGGAACTCATCCCAAACTGCATCGAATTTCTCAGGATCTGCTAAGATGGCTTCTGGTATCTTACGCTTCATAATGTCTAGGCATCTTTGCATGACGAGTTCTAGATTTGATCCGGCAGGTACCGCCATGTTATAAGCGGCTCCCCATGGCTTTTGCGGGAACTCATCCTCTTGCGGATACAGATCCTTCCATAGCTCGGCATCATACGCACCGAGTACTTCTTTCTCTTTATCTGTATACGCATCCTTAATTTGTTCAGGACTTGCGATTGTAAAGGTTTGACCAGTTGAGTCTTCGGCACCATTCCCATAAACAGGGCTGAATCCTTTTAATACGCCAATTCCTGTTTCCTTTGTGAAGTTTGCGTTATTATTACGCTCTTCCATCTGTTCTTCACTGATTACACGCTTACCATCTTCAATTGTATAGTGTTCTCCTTCAATTCCCCAGTTTTGAAGAATCTGTCCTTCTTCTGAAGCAAGGAAATCAATAAACTTAATCGCACGGACCGGATTTTCACAATCTACTGAAATTCCAATGCCCCACCCGCCTAAATATCCGGTTGGTTGAAAGTTTGGATGCTTAAACTCTTCTGTTAATGTAACTGGATACATTCCATGCATACGTTCTGGTTTCCCTGCTTCTCTTAGCGCGTTTTGTGCCTCATTCACTTGCCAATCTGCATCAATTAAACCAAGTACACGACCAGATGAGATTTTTGCTAGATATTGATCATACTTTTGTACAAAGCTCTCTGGATCAAGCAACCCTTCATCATTCATATGGTTTAACCAACGGAAATACTCTTTTTCCTCTGCACGTCTGTAATGGAACTTCGCCTCATACGTATCTGGATCAATATAAAATTCGCCATCATCTGGTGCACCCGTCGCAAAGAAAGCCGGATTCGTTGTTGAAATCATAATTCGCCAATCATCAGCGAGTAACGATAACCCAACAGTAGGCTGACCATCAATGGTTGGATTCTTTTCTTTGTATTCTCTAATTGCGTTCTCAAAGTCATCTACCGTACGGATCTCTGGATAACCTAACTCTTCTACAACAGCATGCTGCAACATGAAACCAGTTCCTGGCTCCCAATACGTATGATCCACTTCTGCGGTTGGTAGAATATAAATGGCTTCATCTTCATTACTCCATTTGAGTCGATCAAAATAATCTCCATAAATCTCTTTTAAATTTGGAGCGTGTTCTTCTATTAAATCAGTGAGATCAAGAAACGCTCCTGCATCAACTAATGTATTTGCATTTCCTTTTGGCCAAATTAAGTCTGGATAGTCTCCGCTAGCAGCCATTAATGCGATTTTCTGGTCACCACCATTGACATCAAACTCTCCATTGATTGTCACCCCTGTTTTTTCTTTAACGATCTCACTTACTGGACTTTCCATATTGTCCCATTGAGAGTGTATGTCTCCACTAAATAACGTGAGTGTAATATCACCCTCTGGATCCTCGTCCTCCAAGTTCGCTGTGTCTTTACTACACCCAATTAAGCCGCTTACCAAAACAACTGAGGTCAAAAACATTCCTGATTTCCAATGCTTACTCATTCAACATCCCCCTTAACTTGTTTTTATACATAGGCGCTTAACTCCCACCCCAAAGCTCCACTCTATTTTTAATTAGCTCCGTGTATTCCTTCTCTGCTTCTTCGACACCAGCACTTTCTAACTCGCTCATAAATTCATCCCACACACGATCAAAATCATCCGGACTCGCTAAAATAGCCTCAGGTACTTTTCGTTTCGTTAGATCCAAACACCTTTGCAAAATCAGCTCCAGGTTTGATCCAGATGGGACTGCAATGTTATACGCAGCTCCCCATGGTTTCGGAGGAAACTCATCTTCTTGTGGATACAAGTCCTTCCATAGTTCTGCATCATAAGCTTCAAGTACCTCTTTTTCAGTATCTGTATACGAATCCTTGATTTGATCTGGGCTTGCTATGGTATAGGTTTGCCCTGTTGAATCCTCTACGCCATCTCCATACGCTGGCGCAAATCCCTTCATTACACCAATGCCCGTATCTTTCTGGTAATTGGCGTTATTATCTCGTTCTGCCATCTCTTCTTCACTAATGACGCGTTTTCCATCTTCAACCGTATAATGCTCTCCTTCAATCCCCCAATTCTGCAGGATTTGTCCTGCATCTGATGCTAGAAAATCTAAGAACTTAATGGCACGAACCGGGTTCTCACAATCAACGGAGATACCAATTCCCCATCCACCTAAATAACCAGTTTCCTGAAAGTTAGGGTGTTTAAAATCTTCATTTAAAGTCACTGGATACATTCCATGCATTCGTTCTTGCATCCCAGATTCCCGAAGCGCTCTCTGTGCTTCACCTACCTGCCAGTCAGAATCAATCAGACCCAAGATTCGTCCAGATGAGATTTTAGCTAGATACTGATCATATTTCTGCACAAAACTCTCAGGATCGAGTAACCCCTCATCATTCATGTGATTCAACCAACGAAAATAGTCCTTTTCCTCACCTCTGCGATAATGAAGCTTAGCTTCGTACGTATCTGGATCAATATAAAACTCGCCATCCCCTGTTGAACCTGTAGCAAAGGCAGCCGGATCAGTTGTTGAAATTAAAATTCTCCAATCATCGGCAAGTAACGATAATCCAATCGTCGGCTGCCCATCAATCTCTGGATACATTTCCTTATACGAGCGAATAGCCTTTTCAAAATCATCCACTGTCCGGATATCAGGATAACCAAGCTCCTGCACCACATCATGCTGTAGCATAAATCCAGTAGCTGGCTGCCAATACGTTTGATTGACTGGAGGAGTTGCGAGAATGTAAATGGCCTCATCCTCATTACTCCACTTAAGCCGATCAAAATAATCACCGTAGATTGCCTTTAAATTTGGTGCATGCTCTTCAATTAAATCCGATAAATCAAGGAGCGCGCCTGAGTCTACAAGTGTACTTGCATTCCCTTTTGGCATGATGAGATCTGGATAGTCACCACTAGCGGCCATCAATGAAATTTTTTGATCTCCTCCATTTACATCAAATTCAGCATTAATGGTTACTCCCGTCTCTTCCTTTACAACTTCACTAACTGGACTTTGCATATTATCCCACTGGGAATGCATATCTGCCCCGAATAGACTTAATGTAATTTCTGCTTCAGGGTCCTCGTCTTCCATACTCACCGGGTCATTACTACACGCCATTAAACCACCCACACTAATCAACGAGAGAGTAAATAGGCTTTTCTTCAAGAAATCCTGCACCCCACATCAATCCTCCTTAGCTTTTCACTGCGCCTAACGTCATCCCCTGTACAAAGTATTTTTGGAGAAATGGATACACTAATAAAATAGGTATTATGGTGACCATTGATATCGCCATCTTAATCGACTCTGGTGATACCTGCTTAGCAGCCTCTTCTCCAGCAACTCCTCTAAAGGAATTAGCATCAGATGCACCCATATTTGTATTTTGTAAGATTTTCATTAATTCATATTGCAACGTTGTCAGAGCTGGATTTGAGCTATTATACAAATAGGTGTCAAACCATGCATTCCATTGTCCTACCGCTACAAACAAAGCAATAGTCGCAAGTACCGGCATACAAAGTGGCATGACAATTCTCCAGAATATTGTAAAGTCACTCGCTCCATCCATTTTTGCAGATTCTTGAAGTGCATATGGTAGACCATCCATAAAGGAACGAACGATGATGATATTAAACGCATTAACCATCCCAGGTAAGATATAGACCCAGAACGTGTTAATGAGGTTAAGTTCTCTCATTAGCATGTAGCCAGGGATCAATCCACCAGAAAAGTACAGCGTAAGGACGATAAAGATAGAAACAAATTTTCTCCCTTGAAAATCAGACCGGCTCAACGTGAATGCGACCATAGCTGATGAGAATACACCAAGCACTGTGCCGAGCACCGTTCGAAGGATAGAGTTGATTAACCCCGTCACAAGATTATCGTACTCAAAGATTGTCTTATAGTTTTCTAACGTGAATTCTCTTGGCCAGATATGAATGCCCCCTCGGACGGTATCTGTAGAGTCATTCAAAGAAATGGCCAATACATTGAGAAATGGATATAAGGTGATGACAAACACTAAAATGAGAAACGTATAGTTTACAAAATCAAAGATTCGATCCCCTTTTGTTAACCGGTTTCGGCTTAACTTACTCATACATCCTGCCCTCCCCTCTACATGACACTTTGATTCGCATATCGCTTAAAGATGCCATTCGCTATAAATAAAAGCATTATACTGACAAGTGAATTAAAGATTCCAATAGCCGTTCCATAGGAGAAGCGTCCAAGCCCAATCCCATAATTTAAGGCATATAGCTCTAGTACTTCAGAGAAATTAACAACGGTTGGATTCCCAAGAAGGAATTGCTTCTCAAACCCAATCGTAATTAAGTTTCCGATTGAAAGAATTAACACAACTAAAATAGTTGGACGAATACCTGTTAAGGTAATGTGCCAAATCTGTCTAAAGCGACTAGCTCCATCTACTTTTGCCGCTTCATATAATTGCGGATCAATTCCAGCAATCGCTGCTAAAAAGATAATAGAGTTCCAGCCCATTTCCTTCCACAAATCAGCTAACGTAACGATTACCCAAAAATACTCCCCTTTAGTCATGAACTGAACAGGTTGGTCGAGAAGACCAGCAGCCACAAGTAAATCATTGATGACACCCCCATCTACAGAGAGCATCTTTGTAACAATACCTGCCACGATGACCCATGACACAAAATGCGGTAGATAAGAGACGGTCTGAACCGTACGTTTAAAGGTCTTTAAGCGAATTTCATTTAGAAGAACTGCAAACATAATGGGAACCGTAAAGCCTACTGTTAATCCCATAATGCTCATTACAATGGTGTTTCGTAACACAAGGTAAAACCGTTCATCTTGAAAGAGTTCGATGAATTGCTGAAACCCTACCCACTCTTGTTCAAAAAAACCAAGACCTGGTCGATAATTTTGGAATGCCATAACCCAGCCCCCAAGAGGCAGGTAATTAAATACAAAAACCCAAGCGACAAAAGGAAGCGACATCAAATATAGAATCTTTTGTTGTTTGAATATGGTCCAGAAACTTTTTTTCTGCAAAGAAACGCCTGCTTTTGAATGCGTTTTCATTTTAGTTTTCATCTTTTCTCTCCTTCCTATGATTTATCATATACGGAATGAGAAGAGGAAAATACATGATACATTTCACCAGAAATCAGATATAAATTAGTGGTACAAATATACAAGTGAAAAGCGATAGGTCAAGTAGAGGACCTATCGCTTTATTGAATCTTACTTTGCTTAAGATTTTGGAGGAGCAGTTGCTGTTTTTGAAACGCTCTTGGAGAAATTCCTACATATTTTTTGAATTTCCGATGAAAATAATCAACATCTTTATAGCCAATCTTTTCTGATACTTCATACACTTTGTACCCTTGCTCCAGATAGATTTTTCCATACTTTATCCGACTCTTATCAAGATACGTATTAAAGTACTCCCCTGTTTGCTCACGAAAAACCTTGCCCAAGTACGCCGCATTATAATTTAGCAAATCAGCAATTCCCTCTAGTCTTAAATTTTCTGCGAATTGTTTGTCGATTAGTTCAATCATTCTCTCAACTGTACTTGTTTTACTCTCCGCATAAACTAGATTAATTAATTCAATAAAACGATTTGTCATAACAGTTCCAACCTCATAAATATGAGGTTGGTCATATATGATAGTTGGGTTAAAAGGCAATGATTCAATTAGAGTAAGTTTTTTCGGGTCATGAAGGACTAACTTGTTCACTACCATCGAATACAGATGAATCATTGTTTTTTGAACACTTACCGGCTGATATCTCTGTTCAATTAAATCCTCAGTTAAATCTTGAATCAGATCTCTGCACGAAGCGACGAGTCCAAGCGTGATCATGATGGAAAGATTTTTTACATACGTGTCTAGATTAAACTCTCTATCCGATTGAACACTGTGATTTAAATTTAAATGCTCGTTTGTTAAACAAGTAGATTCTCTAAATAAAAAAGAATAGGTGAGCAACTCCTGTGCGTTTGAGTACGAATATATCAGGTCTAATGGGTCTGTCACAGCTTCCCCAATAGCTGCGTACCCCGCTTTCGCCTGGATATAGGAGTTCAATTGCTTTTCCGTATCCTTTGCCTCGCCTAGAAGAATGACTCCTACTTTAGGGTTTGAGAACACTAGACTACTCGAAACTGTTTGTTCTAATTGCTTTAATTCTTTCTCCGTCACTTCTTTTGGTTGGTGCAGCTTAAAAAGCACAATACGGTAACTGTTAGCCAATAAACCAAATTGCTTACACTGCTCGGAAAATTGATCCTTATACATTTCTTCAGGTCGTGTTAAAGTTTGTGCAAGGAAATGATCTTTCTTTTTCAAAAAGTCTTTTTCTAACAGCTCAGTTAACGCGTGATGTTGAATCAATTCTGCGTGTATTTGCTTAAGTAAAGGAATGAGTTCTTCCTCATCTAAGGGTTTTAATAAGTACCCGTCGACCCTATGAAATAATGCTTCCTTTGCATACGTAAAGTCTGCGTGACCGGTTAGAATGATAAAACGAGTCGTCGAGTCTGTTTGTCTGATGGTATGAATTAATTCTAACCCTCCCATCTCCGGCATCCTAATATCCACAACCATCACATCTGCTTTCAGCCGATGATATAGTTGAAGTGCGTCCTTTCCATTTTTAGCGGTTCCCTGAATGTGAAACCCATACTGATGCCATGGTATTAATGAACATAACCCCTCACGAATCATCGGCTCGTCATCTACTATTAAAACCTGATACATCATTTCCCCTCCCAAGGTATACTAAATTGAATATGTGTCCCCTTCCCTTGTTGACTATTGATTTTGAGTCCGGCTTCTACGCCATACATGAGTTTCAGTCGTTGATGTACGTTCCTCAATCCGATCCTGTTTTGCCCGTTTGTTTCCTTTTCTTCAAGCATAGCGTCTAAATGTTTTAATCGGTCGCCCGTCATTCCGACTCCGTTGTCTTCGACTGAAATAATCACTCGATTGTGTTTAAGATAAGATGAAATAACGACCTTCCCTCCAGTATCTTTGGCTTCTAACCCGTGATACACAGCATTTTCTACGATGGGCTGAATAGTCAATGGCTGGATAAGCAGTTCTTTTGTTTCAGGAGTAATGTTTAATTCATACTCAAGCCGATCACCATATCGAAAGGTCTGAATGTCCAAATACGTTCGAACGAGCTCCATTTCATCTTTTAAAGGAACGGGTTTCCCTTCTGTATCGAGACTCTTGCGAATGATTTGCCCAAGTTGCTTGACTACATTCGCAATCTCTTTCTCTCCTTCTATATGTGCCTTCATCCGAATCGATTCAAGCGTATTAAATAAAAAATGAGGATTAATCTGACTAGCTAGCATCTTAAATTTCATTTCATTTTGATTGACTTCGATTTGATTCTTCTGTCGATTCGTTTCAAGCACTTGATCGATCATTCCTCTTAGATTATCAACCATTTCATTAAATTGGTTGGAGAGCTGACCAATTTCATCTGTACCATCAATATTAATTTTTGTTGTTAAATCTCCTGCTGCGACTCTTTCAATATTTTTGCTTAGATTCGAAAGCCTGTTTGATAACATCTTAGAAAAAATGGTAATGAGAATAACAGCCAGTGTTACGCCAATACATGTAATGAAAACACCTGTCAACCTTAGGCGATTTGCGCGTTCAATCACTTGATTATTTAATGTAACTGTCACAATGGATAAGTCACTTTGACTCATCATTGGATTAAGTAAATCCACAGTTACTTGCGCAGGCTCACCATTAAATGTTTGTTCATAATTACCAGGTGTCCAGAGTAAATCACGATCAACTTGATCAGTTAAGGATACACCCTTATATTCAGGTTGATTTGAAGAGATTACTTGACCTTCTTCATCAGTAATAAATGTCAGCAATGATTCCTGTTTTAAAATCGCATCTAGTTGACTTGGCTCGATTGTAATGACAACAACTCCAAATGTTTGTTCCTCGATAAAATTAATTCGTTTAACTAGACTTAAAAAATGTTGTTCGTTATTTGTCTCATCTGGTAGCAGTCTCCACCGGTTATACCCAACATCCTCCTCTACTTGTTGGTACCAGCTTTCGTTTCGAATCTTTTGATCTACAGGTATGAATTCCCAGTTATTAATCAACGTTGGATTGTCATAATAAAAGCGAACTGAATTGATTTCACGCTGCGTATAAAGATAAGATTGAAAATTCTGATACTGATAATAACGAGTAAATACATCAAAAGTTGATGTATACCTTGTTGTTACAAGCTCTTCTAATTCCCTATCAAGTTCAAGGCTATTTGAGATAAAGGTCGGAATTTTTAGTAGCTCGTATGTTCGTTCCTTTACACGTTCTGAATTGGACTTTGATTGCTTCATCATATCGTCTAAAGCAATTGAGCGCAGTTCCTGTGTTAATAAAACACCTACTAAGGTAATTGGGATTAAGACAACGACAATAAAAGTAAGCATCAGTTTCTCTCTAAGTTTCAGATGATTCATCCATTTGAGAAACATCGTTCGTAACACAAAAGCTCCCCCTTTAAAAGAAAGCGTTTTCATATTATTATACCTTATCTTTTCAACATTTAAAGAGATTTATAAACGTTTATTTCATCAAGTTATATTATTCAGATATATCAATCAAACAATGATTACGCTTGCTTTTTACTGACTATTATTACTTTTGACAAATACCTTATAAAAGGAGTATTATTTCAAAATACTAAAGGAGTGTATAACATGTCACAATTGGATAAACAAAAAGTGATTGAAAGTGTTCCTCAAAGAGGTTTTTTTGGTCACCCAAAAGGATTATTCACTTTATTCTTCACTGAATTTTGGGAACGGTTCTCTTATTATGGAATGAGAGCTATTCTTTTGTTCTATATGTACTATGAGGTTTCCAAGGGTGGCTTAGGCTTACCTGAAAATCTAGCACTCGCTATTATGTCTATCTATGGGTCACTTGTTTATATGTCAGGAATCATCGGAGGCTGGCTAGCTGACCGGGTCTTTGGTACGTCAAAAGCCGTTTTCTACGGTGGGGTCTTTATCATGTTTGGGCATATCGTTCTCGCCATCCCAGGTAATGTCCCATTATTTTTTACCTCTATGGTATTGATTGTTCTTGGAACAGGACTACTCAAACCAAACGTTTCCAGCGTGGTAGGAGATCTATATAGTGAAGCAGATAACCGGCGTGATGCAGGATTCAGTATCTTTTATATGGGTATAAATCTTGGTGGGTTGATTTCTCCACTTATTGTAGGGACTGTGGGAACAGAAGTAGACTTTCATCTTGGATTCTCATTAGCAGCCTTCGGGATGTTTATTGGTCTTCTTACCTTTTTACTAACTCGCAAAAAGAACCTTGGACTTGCTGGGACATACCCACTGAACCCGTTAAATACTACCGAGAAGAAGCGCCTTAGTGTCATTTTTACAGTAGCGGCTATAATTATTGCACTATTCGTAGCATTTGGTCTCTATACGAATGTTCTTACACTTTCTGTGTTCATTGGGCTGATTGGTATCCTCGGATTTGTCATTCCGACTATTTACTTTGTAGTGATGTATCGCAGCAATAAAACATCACCCAAGGAGAAATCAAGAATTCTCGCGTATATTCCGTTATTTCTTGCAGCGGTTATGTTCTGGGCGATCCAAGAGCAAGGCTCAACCATACTTGCAAGCTATGCAGATAAACGAACAGAATTAAGTATTGCTGGAATCTCTCTTTCACCAGCTTTATTTCAATCGTTAAATCCACTTTTTGTTATTTTATTAGCACCTGTATTTGCCTGGCTTTGGGTGAAGCTAGGGGCAAAACAGCCATCTATTCCAAGAAAGTTTTCATTTGGTCTTTTGTTTGCAGGACTCTCTTTTCTCGTAATGTTGATCCCTGCCTATCTTTCTGGTGGTACAGGCTTAGTCAGTCCGCTCTGGTTAGTTCTTAGTTACTTTATCGTAGTACTTGGTGAGCTATGTCTCTCCCCTGTAGGACTTTCTGCAACAACAAAGCTTGCTCCAGCTGCTTTCTCAGCTCAGACAATGAGCCTTTGGTTCTTATCAAATGCGGCAGGACAAGCAGTAAACGCGCAAATTGTTCAGTTTTATCGTATTGAAACGGAGATCGTATATTTTGGAGTCATTGGGGGCCTAGCCATCGTGCTTGGTATCATCCTCTATCTACTAACTCCATTTATTCGTAAATTCATGCAAGGTGTACATTAATAAAAAAAAGCGCCATCCATTACCGGACGGCGCTTTTTTTTGATCTTATTTTACTTTTTCTTTTTTCTTCTCTTGCTTACTTCTTAACTGACCACAAGCTGCGTCAATATCTGCCCCTTGCTCAAGACGAACACCACAGTTGATTCCCTTTTTCTTTAATGTATCAAAGAACTCAGAGATTGCTTCTGGCGTACTGCGTTGATAGTCCCCATGCTCATCTACCGGATTGTAAGGAATAAGGTTCACATATGACAGGTGACGCTTATCGCCAATTAATTCAGCTAGTTGAAGAGCCTCTGCCTTATGGTCATTTACATCACGAATTAAGATATACTCGTACGTGACACGACGATTTGTTTTTTCAAGGTAGTAATCAATCGAATCCATCAGCTTCTCAATTGGGAAGGCTTTATTAATCTTCATGATTTTTGTACGTAGTTCATTGTTCGGTGCATGAAGTGATACAGCTAGGTTCACTTGAAGTTTAAGATCTGCAAATTCATAGATCTTGTTAGCAAGTCCACTTGTTGAAACCGTAATATGACGAGCTCCAATTGCCAGTCCTTTATGATCCTTCACTATTTCAAGGAAGTCTACTGTGTTTTGGAAGTTGTCGAATGGCTCACCAATACCCATCACGACGATATGGCTTACTCGTTCATCCTGCCCTTTCGTATCAAGGTGCAGTTGGACATTCATTATTTGTTCAACGATTTCACCGCTCGTTAAATCACGGTTTTTCGTTAGAAGTCCACTTGCACAGAAGCTACATCCAATGTTACAGCCTACTTGAGTTGTTACACAGACAGACAGACCGTACTTGTGTCTCATTAAAACCGTTTCAATTAAATTACCATCCTGTAAGCGGAATAGGAACTTAATTGTGCCGTCTTTTGATTCTTGACGCACGTGTTCTGTAAGCGTTTGGATAGAGAAGTTCTCTTCAAGTACATCAATACATTCTTTATTAACATTGTTCATCTCAGAAAATTGAGTGACACGCTTTCTGTACAACCAATCCCACACTTGAGACGCGCGAAATTTTTTGTGCCCGTGTTCCAATAACCACTCCGTTAACTGATCTAATGTTAATCCATAGATGGATGGTTTATTCATTATATACCCTCATTTCAGTTCTCATTTACACATTCTATTTTAACAATCACTACATATCATCGTAACAACCATTTATTATAGCACGCCTATAAGGAAAAATCCAGAAGCACGAAGGCTTCTGGATACATTTTTTATGAATTGTTTTCAGAATGACTTGAGTGAGCCACTGTATAGGCTTGTAATTCATTTGTAGGGGCAGCAGGCTTTTCCCCACTTCCTTTTTGTTGATGCGCTCGTTTAAACGAATCGCTCTCAAGCCAATTTTCGTAGTCTTTTTTTGATTCCCATTTTGTGAATACCACTTGTTTTCCATCTTCCTTCTCATTATCTAAGAACAGAAATTCTACACAACCTGGTACACGTTTCATATTTTCTGCTGACTTTCCAAAACGCTCTGTCAGTGTCGCTTTTCTTTCACTTGGGACATGTAGTTCATTCATAACAACGTACATCCATCCTCACCCTTTCAACTTTTACTATCTTAACTATAAATGGTTTCGTCCCAAAAAGAAAAGTGATTATTTTGTGATTTATTTCAATCATATCATGTATAATGAGTTTGGTAGATTAACGTACGGAAGGATAGGATTGTTATGATTAAAAGAGGGCTTTTGTCTGGCCTAGCAACTACTTGGACGTTGAGTAAGGTTATTTTTCCAATCACTTTATTTATTACGATTCTTGGTTACACACCCGTTCTTCATTGGCTTGCTACCCTAATCTCACCACTCATGGGTATGATCGGATTAACTGGTGAGGCCGCCATTCCACTTGTTGTCGGGAACGCTCTAAATCTCTATGCTGGGATCGGTGCCATTCTTAGTTTAGATTTAACTGTAAAAGAAGTGTTTATTTTAGCCATTATGCTTTCATTCTCTCACAATTTATTTGTTGAGTCTGCTGTAGCTGCTAAGGTTGGGTTACGAATTCCCATTATCATTGCTGTAAGGGTTGGGCTTGCCTTAGTATCAGCTTTTGTGATCAATCTTATTTGGCAAGGAGGGAGCGAGCAAGCGGTGTACGGGTTTGGTGCCACAGCGGCACCAATTACAGCTGAACCTTCTGGCTGGCTGGCAATCCTGGGTGAAGGGGTGCTTGCTGGAATAACAGGAATTGCACAGCTTGCCCTTATTGTGATTCCTCTCATGCTTATTGTTCAGATCATGCGCGAGAAAAATTGGCTTAAGCTGATCGCGAATGGTCTAGCTCCCCTTACTAAACTAATCGGAGTTGACAAGAATACATCAGTCACATTAGCTTCTGGTCTGTCGATCGGACTTGCGTATGGTGCTGGCGTAATGATTGACGCGGTGAAAGAAGATAAAGTGAAGAAAAAAGATCTGTACATTGTCTTTATCTTTTTAGTGGCTTGTCATGCCGTTGTAGAGGATACATTAGTCTTTTTAATTTTAGGTATTCCCGTTTGGCCGCTTCTTGTCATTCGGTTAACCGCGGCATTAGTGTTAACGATTGCGATTTCTCGTATCTGGAACTCATATGATAAAAAACGATCAAAGCACCACAAAGAATCTTTTGCACATTAAAAAAGGTAGAGCGCGTCAGGCGCTCTACCTTTTTCTTATTTAAAACGTAATCACAATCTTTCCGACTGCATGATGTGTTTCACTTAGCGCATGAGCATCGTAAATGCCTTGTCTACTAAATGGGAATGTGGAACCAACAATTGATTTTACTTTTTTCTCATCCAGTAAATCAGCTATTTTTTGTAGCTGCTCGCCATCTGGCTGAAGCCAAATCCCTTTTGCTGTTACGTGATGGGCAGCCGCCGCATCATGATCTGGTTCTCCTACAATCGTAATGAGTTTGCCTGAATTTGGTTTAAGGACTTTGTAACTTTTCTCAGCCACTTCTCCGCCCATTGTATCAAACACAAGATCGACATTTGATACAACCTCTTCAAAGTTTTCATTCTTGTAATCAATGACTTGATCAGCACCTAACGAGTAAAGAAGCTCATGATTCTTTTCACTCGCTGTTGTGATTACTTTTGCTCCAGCATATTTAGCTAGTTGGATCGCGTAAATTCCTACACCACCTGCACCAGCATGAATCAGAACCGTTTCTCCTTCTGACAACGAGCCATGAGTAAACAGTGCCTGCCATGCAGTTAATCCAGCAAGTGGAACAGCAGCTGCTTCTTCATACGAAACAGAATCAGGGATGGATGCGAGCAAATGCTCGTCCACAGCGGTGTATTCGGCATATGTGCCAAATCGAGTGGTTTCAGGTCTAGCAAAGACTTTGTCTCCAACCTTCCACTTTGTCACTTGATCTCCAACTTCAGTAATGACACCAGCTGCATCCCAACCTAGAATGATGGGGAACTCCCAATCAAACATTCCTTTTAAATAGCCTTCTCTAAGCTTCCAGTCAATCGGGTTAATGGATGTAGCTTTTAGCTCGACAATCACCTGGTTCTTTTCAGGAAGTGGATTTTGTACTTCCTGTTCTACAAGTTTGTCTTTACTTCCATATTCATTAATAACAACAGCTTTCATAATTGAAAACACTCCTTTTACACGTGAACTATACATACTATTCCCGTTTCACCTAAAAACAAGCCTGTTTTTAATGATTGGCTGGAGTTTGTGCGTTTTCAGCAACAGCTGCTTCCACATAATTTAAATATCTTCTTAACTGCTGAGTTGTTTCTCTAGATGTACTATTTTCCTGAAAAAGCTCTTGAGTAAAACGTCTCATTTCTTCCATTACTTGATAATGAAGATCTAATACTTGATGTTCTAACACAGGATCAAGATCCGTTTCACTCATTCGAATCAACACTTTTTCATAAAGGGGAATTAACCTTGAACAAGCAACGTAGCTCTCTTCAGATTTTAACCCTTTCTGTAATTCGAATATGATTTCCGCATAGATCTCGCTCATAATCGCTCGAACTTGTTTCGTATCTTTTTGACCTAGATTATTTCTTTTTGTCCCTGGAAATACTCGCTGAGCCAAGCCCTTAAGTCGAATGGCAAATAATGAAAGTCCTGATTTATTTCTTAGTAGTTCTTCAACCATTTGCAAACGTAATTGCAAGTACTCAACAACTGGTTCACTTAATTCGTCATTTTTCTTAAGCTCTTTCACCAGCAAATTACGCTCAACCTGAAAGGCTTTTAAGCGAATTTGATGTTCTTTTTTATTTCGGCTAAATTCTCTTGGCCCTAAACTTCCATACATCATATCACCTGAAGTCACTGAATACTCCTTTGATAATCTTCGGATTGCTAAACGGTTCTCACTTGTACGAAGCTTTTGAAGGTAGGCTTTTCCTTCATCCCATGCACGGTTTGCAGCATCTTCAAAACTTAACTGCTTTTGGTCCACCATATTTCCTGCTGTTTGCTTGGAAAGTACCGGGAGGAAAACACTTGCAATGATTAGTGTTAGTAAAATAGTTCCCGCAGCTAAAAAGATAATGAGATCTCTCTCAGGAAATGGTGCCCCACCTGAAATCACAAAAGGAATCGAAAATGCACCAGCTAATGTAACGGCACCACGAACACCTGAAACGGTAAGTGTGGCAATTGCACGGTATTTCGGTAAGTCACTCTCTTTGAACGTAATAAGGGGTTTGATCTTTTTCCAAAAAGCCGTTAACCAGATAAAGCGTAATGCTAACAGAACTAGCGTAATGGCAAAGATGTATCCTAATACTTGTCCGTTTGCCAAGTTCGGATCCTCAATAATGACACGACTCGCATCAGGAACCTGGAGTCCAAGCAGAACAAAAACAAGACCATTTAAAATATATAAGATGACGGACCATGTATTATCCGAAACCTTTTGAAGTTCAAGCGTACGGGATTCAGACCTCTCTCTTTCAACAGCATGAATGACACCTGCTGCCACAACGGCTAAAATCCCTGAAAAGCCTAGCTCCTCAGCTAAGATATAAATAATAAAAGGTGTCATGATTTGGATGAGCATATGTACTGTAATATCCTCTAGGCCAAACCGACGTAATAATACTTTAATCCAGATAATGAAAAGCGCAAGCACTGCACCTGAGACAAGTCCTCCTATTGAAATCAGAAGAAAGCTTCCTGTAGCCTGGTAGATAGAGAAGAAGCCTGTCACCGTAGCTGCTACAGCAAATTTAAAAGCAACTAATCCTGACGCATCATTCATAAGGCCTTCGCCTTCGAGCAGTCTCATAATTCCTTTAGGCATCTGCATTCGACTTGCAATGGAACCAACGGCTACTACATCTGTTGGTGATAATATGGCAGCAAGGGCAAAAGCAGCTGGAAGCGGGATCGCTGGAATTAAAAAGTGGATAAAGGTTCCTCCCACAATAACTGTGGCAAACACCAGTCCAAGAGCTAATAAAAGGATAGGTCTTCTTAATTTCCATAATTCATCTCGGGGCGTCACTTTTCCATCATTAAATAATAGTGGCGCAATAAATAAAACAAAAAACAATTCGGGCTCAAGCGGTATATGTAATCCCGAAGGACTAATCGAAATGATCACACCAATTGCTATTTGAACCAGAGGAAGCGGAACCGCGGGAACAAACCGTTGAATAACATTCGATAATCCAATAATAAAAAATAACAATAAGACCGTAAACATGACATCCATTTCAATCCAACCCTTCACATAGGAACAATCATCACACTACGTAGTATGAGACAAAATTAATCCTATCATAAATCTGTTTTTAATTCCTTTTGTCTTGCTTTGAATAAATAAAAAAGCAAAGCCCCTATATGGAACTTTGCTTTCATGTATTTATACAAGCACAACAGCATTACTTTCTTGCTCTAACGCTTGTAACGCGGCTTTATTCAGGTAATTCCATGGTTGATTGTAATGAGGCTGGAAGAAGAAATCAACAAAGGCAAGATCCTCAATCGTCATATTCTGCTGAATGCAAGCAGATAACGTATTCATTGCTTGAGTTAGGTCTACTTTGGACATAATCTGCGCTCCAACTAATCGAAGTGTTTCAGCTTCATATACAAGTTTTAACTTTACATGTTCAGCTGTTGGCATAAAATTAGGGCGATATGCTTCATCGATTGTGATTGTTTTCACATTCAATCCAAAAAAGAAAGCATTGGCCTCAGTTATTCCCGTTGAAGCCATATTCAGATCATATAGCTTTAATCCTGAGGTCCCTTGTGTTCCGCGATACTTAATCGCTGGACCATCTATATTTTTAGCCACTAATGTACCCATTCTCACTGCATTTGTTGCAAGTGGAATGTAAGCATGTGTCTTTGCAGGGTTATAATACACTGCACAACTATCCCCTGCCCCGTAAATATCCGCGTGGCTTGTTTGCATATAATCATTCACGATTAAGGCGCCATTAGGCAACATGTCTACTTTACCTTTTAGTAAATCTGTTTGCGGCTTAAAGCCAACACATAATAACACAAGATCAGCTTCATATGTTGCCTCAGATGTAATAACTTTTTGGACTTGTCCTTCCGCATCTCCAACAAATTGTTTGACTGTTTCATTTAAAGCAAGCTTCACTCCATGCTCAAGTAGTTCTTGTTCAACAACTTCGGTAAATTCCGCATCCAAATATTTATTTAATACTCGATCCGCACCTTCAATAAAGGTTACATGCTTTCCGTACGCTTCAAATGCCTCTACTAACTCAACACCGATATAGCCAGCACCAATGACTGCAATGTTTGTGGCTCTTTCAGCTTTTTTAATGATTTCTTTTGCTTGATGATAATTTTTTGCAAGCTGAATATTTTGTAAACCTACTCCAGTAATAGCTGGAACAATTGGAGAAGAGCCTGTTGCCATTACTAGTTTATCAAAGTAATCTTCCATAATACGATTTGATTCTAAATCACGCACTTGCACCTTTTTCGCTTGTGTATCAATGTCTAGTACCTCATGCTTCATCTTCATCGTTACTCCAAGTTTTTTAAGCTCTTCCGGAGAAGAATAGAAAAGATCGTCCGCTTGTTTCACCACACCACCAACATGGAGTGCAATTCCACATGATAAAAATGATACATTATCATTTCGTTCATATACAATGACCTCAGCATCAGGGTGAAGCTTCTTCATATTCGTAACAGCTGCCGTTCCAGCATGTGTGCATCCAATGACAAGTACTCTCATTTTCCATTCCTCCAATAATTTAATTATGTGAAATGATTCACATAAGATTGATCAGTATTTCACAAAAGAGAATTTATATGCTCTTCTGTGTGCTTCTGTTTATAGATTATCATATTGTGAAATGTTGAGCAAGTGTTTGTTTTTAAATTTTCGATGTGACCAAAAAAACTCTGCCTTCTTTTTAGCAGAGTTTTCTATCTACATATTCGGATAATAGATCGTCATACTTAATTTAGCTATCGCATCACCAGTATTTAAATATGTATGAGGACGATCTGCCCTAAACCGAATGGAGTCACCCGTTCGTAAAACGTACGTCTGCTCATCCACAGTTATCGTTGTTTCTCCTTCGTAAACCGTGATGTACTCCTCCGTACCATCCTTGTGAGCTGCTGATACGTTTTTCCCACCTCTATCTATTTCAAGACGATACACTTCAAATCGCTTCTCTTCGTGGAAAGGAAAGATTGGGAATACTCGATACCGTCCTTCATCCTCCGTCGCCATTCTCACGTCTTCTCTTAAAATAACTTTACTTTCAGGCTGCGGGTTATCAATTAAGGAGGAAAAAGATACTTTAAGTCCGTTTGCAATTTTCCAGATGGTTGTAATGGTTGGGCTTGAATCACCGCGTTCAATTTGACCAATCATCGTTTTACTGACTCCGCTTAATTGTGAGAGTTTCTCTAAACTTAATTTCTCTTTCTCCCTCATTTTCTTTAAATTTCTTGCAAGAATGAATTGGATTTCCTCCATTTTTTCTCCTTTCAATCTATACAATATAACGTTCATTGTGTATGATATATAGAACGGTCGTTATCTTATCCTTTATGATCATTATACTATACGAATGTTCAAATTCACACCTAGGATCGTTAGAAAGGAAGTAGACATGGCTATAGAAAAAGCACCTCCTTATTTACTTGAGTCTAACTCCTATATACAAGGTGTCAAAGACTGTATTCCCACATTATTTGGTTACATGAGTGTCGGGCTGGCGTTTGGGATTGTCGGCACAGCTTCCGGCTTAAATGTCTGGCAGCTGGCCTTCTTATCGTTATTTGTTTATGCCGGAGCAGCCCAATTCATTATTTGTGCATTGATTGTCGCACAAGCTCCGATCTCTGCCATTATTCTTACAACCTTCATCGTAAATTTAAGGCACTTACTATTATGTTTAACATTGGCCCCTCATTTCAGGGAGCACTCATTATTAAAAAATATCGGAATTGGCGCATTGATTACGGATGAAACGTTTGGCGTTGCATCAACAAAGGCTGCCAAGGATTACTCTTTGCAAGACAAGTGGATGAATGGCTTAAACATAACAGCTTATTTATGCTGGACAGTAGTAACAATCATCGGAGCGCTGTTTGGTCAATGGATTACAAACCCAGAAGCTCTCGGATTAGATTTTGCGCTAGCTGCCATGTTTGTAGCTCTACTTATTCTTCAGTTAGGAACAGTAACTCAAACAAAGTTTATTCATTATGTAAAGGTTATTCTATGTGTAGTGGTTTTAATGATTGGACTCAGTCTGTTTATTCCCTCTCACATTGCCGTTCTTTTATCAACAATTATTGCAGCTACAATTGGGGTGGTGACTGAACCGACATGAGTACTTACTTTTTTTGGATTCTCGTCGGTGCACTTGTCACACTGCTGCCTAGAGTTCTGCCATTTATATTAGTTCGGCAGTTCCAGCTACCAGATCCTTTTTTACGGTGGCTTACCTACATCCCTGTATGTATTTTAACTGCTTTGGTTATGGATGACCTACTCCTTGAAAGTGAAATGGGTGCTATCCATATCAATCCGTCGGCCGTTATGGCACTAATTCCTACGCTTATAGTGGCACTCACTACAAAAAGCCTATCTCTTACTGTGCTCACAGGTGTTGTCGCTATGGCGCTTATTCGATTATTTGTATAGTACTCTCCATTTACATACTTCAACCATTCCTATCTTTTTGTAGAGAGACCGAGCGTTAGGATTGTTGTAAAATAAATAGGGGACCCTTCCTTCTTTTAAAAGCTGTAAGCACAACTGAACCAACAGCTCACCCGCGAATCCCCTCCCACGATGGAGGGGATTCGTGTACACTCCCGTTATAATTGCACTTTGTTTATATTCCGAGATGGTTGATGCAGTAGCAACCATTTCTCCATTTATCATAAGACAACAGGTTCTTGTTGTGTCGTCTTTTACTGAGTGAAGCTGCTCAGAAATATAAGTCAACTTATTAGCTGGGAGTACAAACTTGAATTCAGCTGTAGATGACAACAAATCGTACAGTTGACTCCAATCCTCCGGCGAGCAAATCGCGTGATGTTGCCCTTTTTTATACGTAGCATCAACTAATACATGTTGAATATATCCTAAATAACTACTCACATCTTTTTTAAAATTGAAGGCTTTATTAAATGGTTCGATCATATCGTGTACTCCGGAAATCTTTGCAAATGTTGCCGTAGAAATAAGTTGTTTATAATTATCCAGGTCTCTCTTCACTTCTGAAAAATAACTGATATTATGGCCATTATGCATTAGAATCGAAACAAGAATGCCTTGTTCAAACTCTCCATACACCTTCAACTTTTCACCACCATACCTATTGACTAAAAGTTCATTTAGTAAAAAACCAAAATCAAGTTCCTTCCCATGAAATAATGTTAAAACGTGATCATGATCCTCTTCATACAGTTGCCTCAGCATGTTAACTCCACTTCCCCTCTTACATGGATTCTGTAGATATAGCCTCTTTCCTGCACAAAAAAGAATCATCTCATACTAGAAATGATTCTACTTTTGACTAATTTAATTTTCAACTAGTTGTTTTTGTCCACCTGCAAGGAAGCTCACAACATATCCAACAATTCCTCCAACAATCGCAGGTATTACCCAGCCTAGACCTAGACTATAGAATGGAAGGAAGTTCTCAAAGAATCGGTGTATAAACGAAATAGACAAACCGACCTGTTCAAACCCTTCGAATATGCTCACAATTAAAGTGAATAGAATAGTTCCTTGATACACTAAACGACTTCCTTTAAATAATGGATGTAAAAAGGTTAAAAAGATTAGCACGATTGCCACCGGATAAATCACAGTCATCACTGGCACTGAGATAGAAATTAATTGTGTTAACCCTACATTTGCTACAACCATACTAAAAGCTGATAAAATCACTGCAAATTGCTTATATGATATAGAGGGAATTAGCTTATGAAAATAAGTAGAGCATGACGTAATTAAACCAACACTTGTCGTTAAACAAGCGACTGTAATCATCAAACCAAGTAAGATCGCACCGTATTCACCAAAATAGATAGATGACACTTGCGCTAAAATAGATCCACCATTATCAGCATATCCAATAGTCTCAACACTTGACGCGCCAAGGAATGAGAATGAAGTATAGAGGATAATTAAAATGACAGCAGCAATTCCTGCAGCTTTTAAACAAACCGCCATCATCTGCTTCTTTGTACTAGCCCCTTTTTGTTTAATTGCTTGAATAATCATAATTCCAAAAACGAAGGAGGCTAACGTATCCATGGTCAGGTACCCTTCTTGGAAACCTTTGAAGAAAGGTTGTGTAATATATGGACCTACTGGAGCTTGAAAGCTTCCCAGTGGATTAACAACCGCAACAATGACTAATATACCGATAAAAAGCAATTTAATAGGAGTCAGAATTTTACCGACTATATCAATAATTTTATCTGGGTTTAGAGAAACCAAACAAGTTAAACCAAAGAATAAAAGCGTAAACACCATCAGACCTATACTTGCCATACTTTCAGGCAAATAAGGTTTCAAACCAACCTCAAATGAAACTCCACCAGTTCTCGGTATTGCGAAAAAAGGTCCAATTGATAAATAAAGGATCGTGGTAAAGATCAACGCAAACGTCGGATGAATCCGACTTGCTAATGCTTGAAGATCTTCTTTACCTGAAAAGCCAAAAGCTAGTACACCCAACAATGGAAGCCCCACGCCAGTCACTAAAAATCCAGCATTGGCTGTCCATAAAGATTCACCAGCTGCCTGACCAAGCATGGCTGGAAAAATCAAATTTCCTGCGCCGAAAAATAATGCAAATAACATCATACCAATGACAATCGTAAATGAAAATGGAACTTTATTAGACACCAAAAAAACTCCCAATCTTATACTATTCGACAATCTTCGTAAGCTTGTCCGCCAATCAGTATAAAAGAAATTCAGACTAATTGCTACATTTAAAAAGTTTCCAACAGATTTGAGATTTTATACCATTGATTTATATCTCGTTAAACACGAACATTAAAATAGGTGAATTGTGGTTGGTCCCTTTACAAATTCATTAATACCATAATCTATTCATTTTTTCGTTTAATAAGAAACACGAAACCCGGATGTTCTCTTGCGAGAATCATCCGGGTTTCGTGTTTACAGTCATTTTTTATTTATTTTTCAGCAAAAATATTGAAAGCCCTTACCTAATTCCTGCTTCATATTGCAGTCGTTTCGATAATTCTCTAAACTGCTCTTCATCAAACCCTGGGGCAAACTCTTCCGGTACTTCATCCAAATCTGGTATCTCAGCGCCTTCCGGAGTTCCATCCACAACTTCCAATTGCCCCTCTGGACCAATCGGGGTAGGACCCGTCCAAATTCGGTCTAATAATTTATAATCATCATCACTAAAGCGATAAAGCTTGCGGTGTTCACCTAGTGCCTCGTATTTTCTTGCGTGATCAAACTTACTGTTATCGAGATTTGGAACAGGAAGCATTTTCATCATGTTAACCCCTGTTACTTCTTCGAGGGCTCTCGCATATGCTACAGCATGAACACTTCCTCGAACCAATAAGTACCCAACGAGTTCTCTCGCAGTCTCGTTCTCCGTCATTTGATACACACGCATCTTATGCGTTCTCGCTCCACATTCCAGGTAAAAATTGTGCAACAAATCATTTACAAGATTCCCACTTGAGAAAACATTGTCTCCCGTCCACGGCTTACCAGTAGAATCCGCCGGAATCGCATTTTGTCCACCGAGTACAAAATTAAACTTGTTTCCAAGCCCTAGGGCAGCTCCAAGTGGAGTGTCATCCGGATTTGTACTACCGTTTCCAACAGAGCCACCAAGACATAGATTGATCGTATTGGATACAAGCTCAACATGTCCGAACTCCTCTGCTGTAATACTCGCAATTAATTCATAGAAAGGTCTTAGTTTCTTCTTACTTCTGAAGTTAAACGATTGAAACATGTAATTGTTCAGCGTCGACATCTCACCAAATCTTCCACCTAACAGTTCTTGTACGACCCCTGCTGATTCCGGGTCCGGCTGATCCAGTTTTGGCAAATCAATCTGAAGTTTGTCAATTCGTTTGAACAAATAAAAACCTCCTATAAAATAGAATCTCTTCTCCTCTTCCCGTTCTCCTCTACTTGAAACGCGAATGTTCAGACAACTATCAAAAAAGAAGAACATCTTTGTCAGACATTCCCCGGAGCATGTTACTTATAGCGATTTTATCGTTTCTTTCTCAACTTCATTTGTCTCTTCATTGTATATGGAATGAATTTCAAAAGTCCCTGGTTTAAAAAACAGCTCTAGCCTACGCCTAAACCACCATTGCATCGGTAAGTTTAAGGCTTCTTCAATCGAAACCCAATGTAATTCTCCTTCGGGTGGATTCTTAAGCAACTCACCTTCAAAGGATGTGGCGAGATAATTAAAAACCATGTAACGTGTTCCTTTATCCGGATCTGAATGCTCTTCAAGACCCTTGTATTCTAAATCACGAACGCATAATCCTGTTTCTTCCCAGACCTCGCGAATCGTTCCCTCGGTTAAACTCTCTGGAAAATCAACCTTCCCACCTGGTCCTATGTAACCTGAAAACCCCAATTTATCTGGACGATTGATTAGAAGGATTTCTTTTTTCTCATTTTGAATGATACATAATGTGTAGAGCTTTATTTCAGACATTTCTTCACCATACTTTACACGTTTTATCCTTAAATTTTAATGTTCCCAGTCTTCTAAAATACTCCAATTCATATAAGGCTGATCATTTACTTTACACATAGATCCAACGTAAATGGATTCAGTTTGTTGGTGCACTTTGTAATAATCAATTAGCTCCCTTGTAGTCTCGGATACCTGGTTTTTATCGAGATTAGAGAGAGACACCCATTCCACGGTTCCCTCTTCGCTACTTGCTAGAGGCAAATGGTTAGAAACTCTTCCGAAAAAGACGTGCTGAACTCTTAGATTATGTAATCCTTTGCCATTGATCTCAGGTTCATGGATTACTCATCTCCTAATTTGTGAGAGATCATTCTTTTTTAGTATTCGACAAAATCTATGTTATTCCTCTTTACCCTTGCAACCTCGTCTAATAATGTTGTTCCTGTATTCCATCCATTCAAAAGGATTTTTGTTACATTTTATGTTACATTAAATGAAACGGATAAAAAAGGACAGTGAAATGTATGTCAAAGCAGGAGATAAAGCGTTCGTTGGATATTCGATCACTCGGTGTTCAACACGTGGACCAATCTGCCGAATTATTAACCTATGTCTTTCAAGTAACAAATCAGGATCTCGCTCAAATTCAAGGACAAAACCCGATGCAATGGAAAAAACCTGTACTTGAGCAGTGTGATGGCATTGGATGGTTTGCTGAAGATAAGCTAGTCTCACAATTAGTCGTCTATCCTTTCCATGTGAATATTCACGGAAAAGCGTTTAAAATGGGTGGAGTGACTGGAGTTGGCACGTATCCTGAGTACGCAGGACTTGGCCTCATGAATGATTTAATGAAACAAGGGCTTAAAAACATGAGAGATGCCGGACAACACATTTCGTATCTCTTCCCTTACTCGATTCCTTACTACAGAAAAAAGGGTTGGGAAATCATTTCTGATGTGATTACTTACAAAGTGAGAGATACACAGATTCCAAAGCCTTATGAAGTATCAGGACGTATGGAACGAGTGAAGTGGGATCACTCGGATATCAAACAAGCATATGATGATTTCTCACGAAAAGAAAATGCAGCAATGATCCGGAACGAATTAGCTTGGGATGAGCATTTTCGTTGGGAACGCGAGGAACTCTCTGCTTGTGTCTACTACAACGAACATCACGAACCTACGGGATACATGTACTACAAGGTGGAGAATGAAACCTTTTATGTACGTGAAATGATCTTTAATAATGAAGATGCAAGAAGAGGATTGTGGAACTTTATTGGAGCGCACTTCTCGATGGTTTATTATGTTGAAGGAAAAATCTTTCAAAACGAACCCCTGTCCTTCTTCCTAGAGGATGGTGAAATTGAAGAAAAGATCTCTCCTTACTATATGGCAAGAATTGTTGATGCGAAGGAGTTCTTATTAGAGTTCCCATTCGCGAATCAACCTAAATCTGGCTTCACCCTTGAATTAACAGATCCAATTCTTGAATGGAACAACGGAACGTTTTCATTTGAGTGGAACAAGGAAAATAAATTCACTGAGGCAAAAGATCAACAGGAGCATGTTGTTAAAACAGATATTCAAACGTTGTGTACGATGCTACTGAACTATAAAAAAGCCTCCCACTTAAAAGAGGTTGGGCGTCTCTCTGCTTCAGAAGAAACCATCCACTTCTTAGAACAGATCATTCCAAATAATGAGCCTTGGTTCTCAGATTACTTTTAAATCATTAAAGCATTTGCTTTGATGATTTTTTTCTATATTATGGACGCTTATCCCATGGAGACAGCACTCCAATAGTTGTTGATTCTGCATCTTGTTGGATCGCTTTAATGACCCCTTTTGAGATTTCTGAGTGAGTCAGCCATCTCGAGTGTGTCCCGTTATAGTGAAAACCTAAGATTACTTCTCAGTATAAACAGCTTGGTGGCATAGGTACGGAGTCATTTTTTAATGCATGAGCGCTTCCTTTTATATGAAATAAACGAAAAAGGACCTGCTGATTTTGATCGATTTTATTTAAAACAGATGGAAGTGCACCAGGAGCTGTTCCACTATGTACCCAAGCAATGATGAAGTCAATGGGTGCTCTTGTAAGAATTTGCTCAAGAGTATTCGTAAGTTTCTCAGTGTCTTGGTAATCTACTTCATAAAAAGTAAATTGGGATGTATGATTGTTAATTAAATCATGAGCCTTCCTTTTATCACGACCAAGAACACTTAACTGTTCAAAATGCTCATCCAACCAAATTGTAGATTCTGTTAGCATTCCCGTTCCACCGATGCTCAGAACATGTGTCATTCACGAACCTCCTTTCAAAATTTGCTTTTTAAAACAATCGCTTTTTACCTACTTTTCTTTATACTTATCTCTATTCGACAAACACTGCATTGCTCCTTCCGTTATAATAAGTGGAACAATTGTGGAGGTGAATCGTATCTTTTACAAATTTTCAATACCGATCGGCTTTTGTTTAATGCTCACGGCTTTTTCGCTTATTATGACTTGGTATGTAGGGACAGAATTACGTTTTGATTTACAAAGGGTTGACGAAATGATTGCTCCAAGTGAAGTTTCACATTTGGAGTACATTAACTACGCATTTGATCGTCACTTTTTCCCCTACCCTTTTTTATTTACTAGTGCGAGTTTAGTAACTACCGGCTTACTCCTTCTTGCCTTACTTGTTTACATAAGAACGCAAAGAAAAGTAGCTGGATGATTGAAGCAAATCAATCTACTAGCTACTTTTCTTTGCATACCAAATGATTAAGAAGGGTTTTATCTAATTACATAAGAATCAATTTCAATTATTTTTGACTTTGATCCGGCACTCTTAAAGAGGAAGGTTGTTGAAAAATAGATTTCATTCGTATCTTTCAACGTAACGGTTCCATTTACAGATCCTAGTTTTCCGTGTGTAATCATTGTTTTTAGAGTCAGTGTATCAATTTTTTCTAACGAGAACGACTTAATCTTATTTACAACGCTGTCCTTCCCTTGTAACTGACTATCACCTATTAAATTCCACCGAACCTCTTCAGCAATGCCTTCAATAAAGAACTCTAGATTCCCTTCAATTAATGACTGTTAGAATTCCTTTAATCTCATTATTTTAGGAGAATTCCCACAATCTTTTGGATAGATGAATGAACTTCCTATTTGGTCGTTTGACATATACTTTCTCTCCTTTTTACGAAAGAAATGACTCTACATAGTGTACCAATCGCTTTGAATCTTCGGTCTGCACATGTTCAGATAAGCGAGCTGCCGCAATAATTGGTAGCCATAGCAGAACTCCCTCTTTAGTCTTACCACTTCGATTACAATAAATCTCTAGGTATAATTCGGCCAGCTCCGTTGAATGCTGTGCATATAAAAGATACGTACGGCATACATCAGCGCGAACATCTCCTATGGAAGCATCAACCCAATCGATCGTTGCAATCCCTCTTGTAGGGGTTTGTATTAGATTAAACAAATGAAAATCCCCATGACAAAGCCTATCTCCTAGATAAATAGAGTTCATAAGTAAGAGGCATTCTTCTTTTTGGTTTGTACTTAGTAAGGAAGCCTCATAAACTTGTCTCGTTAGCTTTTCAGTCATGTTTTCTAAGGAGTTAGAGATTGAAACCTGATGAATTGCCATTTGAACGTCAACAGACTGTTCAATAAAACGTCTTACCTGTTCACCGTTTTCTTCAAAGAGGTCACCAACTGTTTTCCCTTCTATGAACTCCATAATTATCGAATGTCTACCTTCTACTTCGATTAAATCGATCACTTCAGGTACAAAAAGACCCGTTTTGTGCACAATCCTTTGCTTGTTCGCTTCATATTCTACATACCTTTTATCGAGACCAGGATTAAATACCTTAATCATTTGACCATTTACTTTATACATGGTTGCGGTGTTTCCTGATGCGATCGGTTCTCCTAGGTTCATTGTTTGCTCCTTCACTTACCTCGTAATACGGTATATGAAATTATTTAATGAGTTGATACGATTGGTCTCTTACTACAACCGAGTTCGGTACAAAACAAATGAGTAACCAGTCAGAATCACCTAGAACCGCTTTAAATCTAGGATCCCAATGTTTTTCTTGCCCCATGTATTTTGTAAATAACCTCTTGATTATGTCCTCCTGATGAGACTGGAGCTCTGCTTTTCCACGTAACCCTACGTGCTGGACAAATCCAGTTTCCTTGTTGTAATCCACAATGCCTATGGCACAATTTGCTTCATGTTCAATCCGTTTTATAAACGAATTAGACTGGTAGCTACCCAAAACCCATATCCTCTCATTCTCCCACAAGAACCATACCGGTGAATCACGCGGCTCATTCTTCTCTACCGTGGATAGATGAGCAAAGAGTGGTCGAGATAGAATCTCTTCAAACAATTCTTTTGAGCCAGTTACTAGATTCATTTAAAGATCATACCCCCAGCAATTAAATTTGTCTTAACGCATTCGTTAATTGGTTTTTTACTGTTACAAATTGCTGTTTAAGATGTTCATTATTAAACGACTCCTCTGTATAAAACGTAGCAAACGATTGATCTTTAAAACGTGGAACAACATGCAAATGAAAATGTGTCAATTCGCTAAATACGCCACCATTTTGACAAATCGTTATGCCATCAGGCTGGTATAAGGATTTTAAAACTTTAGAAAGATTCATAGATGCTTTTAAGATGGATTGAGCAGTGATCTCATCTAATTCATCTAACTCTTCAATATGTTTCTTTGGAAGAATTAGTGTGTGCCCTGCATTAAATGGATCATAATCTAAGAAGCAACTAATTAAATCGCTTTCATAAATTAAATGGATGGGTTCCTCTTTATTTGCTAATCGGCAGCCTAAACAGTTCATTAGGTACGCTCCGCTTTTAAATACATTTGATTCTCCATAATGATCTTCCGAGCTGCCTCTTTAGCACTCAAATGTGTTACATCCAAGCGAAAATAATAAGGTTCCTTTATCTCACCCGGTAACGAGTTCAGCCGATGTTTTTGATTGCTTGTTAAAAGCTCTTCTTCACTTTGCTTTAGATCTCTTTTTGAAGGCTTTTTAGCCAAACGATTCTCTGATTGGTTCCGTCGTAAGCGTTCATCGAGTGTAGTTTCAAGCTCTACAAACAAAACGTCAACTCCAGAATCCGTAAAAATACGTTTAAAACGCTCTACTTCTTTTGAATCTTCCTTATGATCGAGCGCCCATACAAATGTAAATATCAATCCATCATTATCACTTTGAGCAACCATCTCACGAAAGATATCTTTCCTTAATTGATTGGACAGCTCAAACGTTTTCTTAGTCCAACCTAAAAAGGGAGCAATAACATCTAGAGTCATATGATTAAATAACAACGGAAGTTTCAGTTCCTTTGATAAAATTTCACCAATCGTCATTTTACCAACAGCTTGTGGGCCAAATAAAAAAATTACTTTCAACTGTCTCCCCTCCACAACGTTAATGTATAATGTATAATCTATATATTACCATTTATAAAGTTATTTATGGGAATTAGTCCATGGTTTTGATAGTAGGATTTAAAAAAACTGTTCTTTTAGGAAGACACGAAGTCCTTACGAGAAGTGATGATTTATCAGCGGAATAGTGGTTTTGATGGGGTATGTTTTTATTTTTAAGTTATTTTCTTCGTTATCTTTTCTAACAATCCAGTTTGAGTCATGTAATTCAAGACTTGCATTGATAATACTAGACCAAGTAATACACATACTGGAAGTTCGATAGGAAAACCAACAATATCATGCAGAAATAAAGGAACGAGATATCCACCTACCACTCCAAAAAACATAAATGCAATCATTAAAAAAAGTTTTTCATCCTATCGCTCCCTACATTTCTTTTATGTTAATTATATGATCTCTACTTCTACTTTTTAAGACTTCTATAAAATCATCCATATTTTCAGGTGCAATAATGATTGTTTTATACGGTTTATATTGAATGACATAACTATCAAAAGTGAGTGCGGCACTTGCGAGTAATGGATGACTATTTTTTTCGATGAATTCAATCTCGTTTATGTTCATTGTTTTTTGAAATGGTCCCTGCTTAATAACCAATTGTTCTTCATTGATTAGATATGAGGTACCAAACCAACACCATAATCCAAACACACTGATTGGAATGAGAATAATTGAATTTATAATAATAGCGACTAAATCTGCTTCAAAATAAAACGGAAAGATCAAACCAAATAAGAGGCAAAATAAGCTTATTGGTAACAATATGAGGCCATACCATATATCTTTTTTTGATTTATATTTCATAGGAATCAACCTTTCTTTTTATAACTAAAAGAAGAGTCTAAAGCTTAGATCTAGAGAAGATCTTCTACAAAACCTCTCTTAAATCCTTTTAAATGGCAACCATTCTTCACCATTCCGTACTCTAGACTCTCCTATTGGTTATACTTGAATGGCTTTTTTGTTTGCCTTTGCAACCTTCCACTGCTTTCTCCACGATGCCTGCGCAAAGGCTAGAATACCTACAGCTAACAGTGTGACCATCGCAAATACGATAAATCCACTTGCGTACGTACCGGTTAGATCTCTTAAAATCCCTAAAATATTTGGCAGGAAGAATCCACCGATCCCTCCAGCTGCTCCCACAATTCCTGTGACCATACCGATCTCTTTCTGAAAACGTTGAGGGACCAGTTGGAACACCGCGCCATTCCCCATACCAAGGCAACCCATTCCAACAAAAAGGGCAATCGTTACAAATAAAAGAGGTGGCAAAGTACTTACGGTCAGCATACAGATTGTCATCCCTACAAACAAAAAGTAAAGTAATTTTGCCCCACCAATTTTGTCAGCAATGAACCCTCCTACTGGCCTTAGAAAACTGCCTGCTGCAACAACAATTGTTACAAATTCTCCTGCTCTTACTGGCGATAAGGTGTATTGACTAACAAAAAAGTAGCTAAGGAAACTCGATAACCCAACAAATCCTCCAAAGGTCACGCTATAAAGTAAACAGAAAAACCATGTATCACGTTCTTTAAAAACCGCAAAGTATTCTTTTAACGGTTTTGGTTTTGGTTGGTTTGGTGGTTCCTTTGCCATGAGCGTGTAGGAAAGTAACACAAGTGAGAGCGGAATTAATGCCAGACCCATCACTCCGTTCCAGCCAACCATTTCGGCGAGTCTTGGACCAAAGAGTGTGGCAAGTAAGGTTCCACTATTACCTGCTCCAGCAATCCCCATCGCAAGTCCCTGTAATTCTGGAGGATACCAACGACTTGCCATTGGAAGAGAAGCTGAGAAACTCGCACCCGCTACCCCTAATAGAATTCCAATGAGATAAAGCTCAGCAATCGTTGTCCCTAAAAGCCAGCCCCAAAGCAATGGAATCATCGTGACAATCATTCCGCCAATGCTAGTTTTCTTAGGGCCAAATCGATCGGTTAATACACCCATAATTATACGGAACACAGAGCCTGTAAGGATGGGAATGGCAACGATTAAGCCAAGTTGAGAGGCAGAAAGTCCAAAATCGTTTGTAATGTATACACCTAATGCCCCAAGCATAACCCAAATCATAAAGCTGACATCAAAATATAAAAAAGCAGAAAACAACGAAGGGGCATGGCCACTCTTTTTTAAGTCTGATAGTTTCATCTCTCTCACTCCTAGTATTGTTAGCTATGATTATTTAGAGGTTCTACTTGAACAGCACTCACCTTAAAACCTGGCATTCGGCATGTCGGATCAAGCTTGTCTTCCACAAGTCGATTAACGTTTTGTGCTTCATCCCAATGAAAAGGTACAAAGACTGTATCTTTACGAATGGTCGTGGTCCATTTACTCCTGACTACAATAGAGCCTCTTCTTGAAGCGATTCGCACAAGTGACTGATCTGTAATATTCATGTGTTTTGCTGTTTCCGGGTGAATTTCCATAAATGATTCAAAATGCCTTGCTGCAAGCGATGAACTTTTTCTTGTTTGTACCCCTGTCAAATAATGAGCCATGACTCTACCTGTTGTTAAATAAAGTGGATACTCCGCGCAGGGCTTTTCTTTTACGATCCTTGGTTCATTTGGTACAACCACCATCACAGCTTTTCCATCAGGGTGAGCGAATGACTCTTCAAACAATCTCCCTGTGCCAGGATGGTCTTGAGAAGGACAAGGCCAAAGAATTCCTTCATTACCACGTAACCTGTCATACGTAATGCCAGAGTAATCTGCAATGCCTCCTTTGCTTGCTAGCCTTAACTCATTAAAAATATCTTCGGCACAGGAATAAGAGAAATAGCGTTCCTTGCCCAGAGCTTTAGCTACATCACAAATAATTTGCCAATCATGCCTCGCTTCACCTGGTGCTGATTTTGCTGCTTCTCGTAAAGTGACTCTCCCTTCTAAGTTAGTCATAGTTCCTTCGTCTTCAAGATAAGACGTAGTTGGTAAGATCACATCCGCAAGCTTAGCCGTTTCCGACATAAATAGGTCAACTGCTACGAGAAAGTCTAGCTTTTTTAATGCCTTCTTTACGAATCTGGCATTCGGATTGGAGACAATTGGATTCGAGCATAAGAGAAATAGTCCTTTAATCTCGCCTTGATCCATTTTCTGAATCATTTCAAAGGCTGACACCCCTTTTCTAGGGAGGTCACCTGCCTCCACTCCCCACACATCGGCAACATAGGCTCGGTGTTCTTCATTTTCAATGGATCTGTACCCTGGCAATTGATCAGCTTTTTGACCATGCTCTCTTGCGCCCTGACCATTACTCTGACCTGTAATAGCGCCGTAGCCACAGCCTTGTTTTCCAATCTTGCCTGTTGCAATCAGAATGTTAAGAAAGTTCCGCACAGCTATAGATCCGTCTGTTTGTTGCTCCACTCCCCTTGCTGTTAAAATCATACCTGTTGCTTTTTCGGCAAATGTTACGGAAGCACGATACAAATCCTTCGTGGCAATCCCTGTCCTTTCACAAATGTCATCTAACGATAGGTCTTTTAAATGTTGCTGCACTTCCGCAAACCCATTAGACCTACTCTGTATAAACGCATCGTCAATTAATTGCTCTTCAACGATGATCTTAAGTAATCCATTTGCAAGAGCTGCGTCTGTTCCAGGTTTGAGCTTTAAATGTAAGTCAGCAAGCTTTGTTGTTGCCGTTTCACGTGGGTCAATGGCTATAATAAAGGCTCCATTTTCTTTTGCCTGCTCAAAATAAGGCATGATTGTTGGCTGACATTCAGCAATATTTGTTCCAGCTAAGATGATGCATTCTGCATACATGACTTCTTCCAGTCGATTGGTTAAGCCCCGGTCCATCCCAAACGTTTGCGCACCTGCTGAGGCAGCGGCAGACATACATAACCGACCATTGTAATCAATGTATTTTGTTTGAAGTGCCACCCTTGCGAACTTGCCCATTAGATATGCTTCTTCATTTGTGATTGAAGCACTGCCATACACAGACATTGCGTTCTTTCCATGGTTGTTTTGAATTTCCTGTATTTTTTGCGTGATATAGCGAAGCGCCTCATTCCAGCTTACCTCAATAAATTCACCATCTTTTTTAAGTAAAGGATGCGTAATTCGATCCGCATGAAATGTGTGCTGATGGGCATTTAACCCTTTTATACAGAGCCGTCCTTTTGAAGTTGGATTCATTAGACCAACCGTTCGATAAGACTTTCTAGTTACACTCGTTTGTTCAACTAATTGCATTTTGCATTGAACACTACAAAAGGGGCATTGTGTTGGATACACCTTTTCCTTTTGAGTTTGTTTCTGTTTCTCTCGAAAGTAGCTTAATAACATATCTGCCACTCTAACCACTCCCACTCATCTTTGTTAAACCAATTCCTTCGTATCCAGGTTCAAATGTTGTTTTACATACATTCGTACTTCGTTAAGGTCATCCATTCGATCAAGAGCAAAGCCTGAATCATATAGCATCTCTCTTACATGAATCTGTCCTATTCTGTTGATCCAGCTCCCCATTGACTCCTGGAAAAAAGCCGTTTGGCGATAATATTGAATGAATACAGGTAGACATTCAGTCACTTCTGCAATTGTTTGTACAACGTAAAACAATTGCTTCTCATCCCCTGTTCCAACATGAATCTCCCAGCCTACAACCGTTTTTAAAATTTGAATATCTCCATGTAATACTCCATGTGAACAGGCTTGCACTGTCAGTACCGTTTTGTGAGGCAAAGGAATCCATACAAACGAGTCGTTCATCTGAGCCGAGATAGTAAGTGCAGCTGATTGATTACACGCACATTGATCAATTGAATGAGCAACGAATAGTCGATTTTCTATAGGAGCCTTACTTGAGAGTGAAAAGGTTTTCCAAACATTTGTAAGTTCATCCTTTTTAATTCCTGTTAACTGTAGCTCAGAGTAATTAGTTAAGTTCACTTGAGCATCTGGGTACTGCTTAAGGAATTGAGCGATTTGCTGAAACCTCTCTACATTGTTTGTGACTTGATAGAACGGAAGGGAAACCGCATAGCGACCATCTGTTTGCTTCATCGCGTTCTCTTTTAAAAGCGTTGAAATGTATAACGGGTCTAATAGGCTTAAATGGTAAGCCAATGTTTCATCACAAACATCACAGTCGGTAGCTTTTCTCCAATCATAAAAGGTGTGAACAGCTTCTATCGTTGTGAGTCGATGTTTATACATTCCTTCAACAATCTCAGCTTCCGTATACGTTGTACAATCACATAACGCAGGGATACGTTCCACGATTTCATCACATTCATTACTTTGAATGTAAGTTAAAAGACTGCCAACAAGTGGTTTACATCCACCACATGAGCTTGCTGCTTTTGTACAGGATTTCACTTCATCAACCGTCGATAATCCTTCTCTTTGAACAGCTTGAATCATTTCTTTTTTTGAAACGGCATTGCACTGACAAATGAGCTCACTTGAAGGCATATCGGCAATAAGCGAGTCATGATCGCCTTCTGAATATAAAAGTTGGTTTTTTTCAGCTTCTGTCAATTCTGTTTGTTTTGATACTAGATCGACAAGTCCTGCACTACCGTGTGTCTGTCCATATAGAATGGCTCCTGTAAGGCAATCTCCCTTAAAAAAGAGCCGTTTATAATGGGTGTTGGCTTCGTCCATATACATGAGCGAGTTTGTTGTATCACTAGGTGTAACCTCACCAACTGAGAAAAGATCCACCCCTGAAATCTTCAACTGAGTAGAAAGAATCGTTCCCCTAAAAAGCGCTCCTTCTAACCCGCATAGCTCTTGCGCAAGTACTTTACTTTGTTCGTAGAGAGGTTTAACCATGCCATAAATCAACTCTCGATGTTCCACACATTCGCCAACTGCGTAAATGTCTGGTGTCGATGTACACATCCGATCATCAACAACAATGCCACGATTCGTTTTGATCCCATTTTTTTCTGCAAGAGCAATGTTTGGTCTAACACCAGCTGACATGATAACAATGTCTGTATCAATGCCCTCCCCATCAGAGAAGTTCACCCTTTCCACGCGATCACGACCAGTTATACTTGTCGTATCCTTATCAAGATGAAATCGCATTCCTTGTGCTTCAAGTTCTTGCTGAAGCAGGCCTGCAGCTGTCTCATCGAGTTGACGCTCCATTAGAGAACTGGCTCGGTGAACAACATCTACGCTCATGCCCATATGAAGAAAACCTTTTGCAGCCTCTAGGCCAAGAAGACCACCGCCAATCACCGTTGCTCGCTTAAACGTAGCTGACACCTTAAGTAGCTGGTGACAATCATCCATCGTCCGAAATGTAAACACACCTTCTTTATCATGGCCAGGTATCGGTAGCACAAATGGGCTGGAGCCCGTAGCGATAATTAATTTATCATAAGGAATCGTACGATGATGATCCGTTAAAATCACTTTTTCATCTGAATCAATCCATTCAACCGATTCATCTAGAAACAAAGTAATCTGATGATCTGAAAACCATGTTTCGGTCTGTGAGTAAATGGAGTCGACCGTAGCCTCCCCTTGAAGAGCAGACGAGAGTAAAATTCGGTTATAGCTTCTAACTGGCTCCCTTCCGATAATCGTAAGTTCAAAGGAATCTGGCTCAAGAGCAAGAACATCCTCTACAGAGCGCATCCCAGCCATACCATTTCCAATCCATACGAGACGTTGTCTTCTTTTCTCCTGTGGCATCTACAAACCCCTCAATTTTTCAAAATTCATTTAATCTTCTATCATCATAACGAGCCTTTTTTTATACTTGGTGATTTATGTGATAAAACGTGACATAGTTTTTATTAAAATCTGCGATAATCGTATTGTTTTGGTGCGTTACATGGATAAAGAGAGTTCGGAGGTTTAAGTGATCGAACATGTGGAAATAGATTTAAAACACGAAAGAGGGAGATAAACATGCCTTGGACACTTAATGATTATCCAGATTCATTAAAAAACCTAAACAAAGCAACAAGAAAAAAAGCGATTGAAGTAGCAAATAGTATGTTGGACGATGGGTATAAAGAAGCAGATGCCCTCCCCATCGCAACAAAGCAAGCAAAAGAATGGTATTCAAATGCTAGTGAAAAAGAAATCCAATCATTTTTAGAAAATGGACAAGTGAAGCCTTCAAACAATCGATCGAGCTCCTCGCGACCTGAACTAAATGAGAAGCCACAATTTGTTACTCCTCATCCAGATGGTGGTTGGGCCGTTCAATCTGAGGGCGCAGATCGACCTTCTGATGTCATGGATACAAAAGCTGAAGCCGTTAAGCGAGGAAAGGAAATCGCCAAAAACAAAGGAACACAGCTTATCATTCATAAGCAGGATGGCAGTGTCGATGAGAAAATTCAGTATGAACAATAAAAAAGAAGTGAGCGATGTGGCTCACTTCTTTTTTAATCGTCTTTCTTCCCCAACGAAAAGCCATGAAAGAAACGCCCGCCATGCGGTTTAAGTACATCATCAACTAGTTGAATTACGTGTGTTTTATCTTCATTTTTATAGAATTGATTAAATGCTTCTACATATAGCTGAGTGAAATCCGCATCAAACTTCTTTAAAGAACGAATGAGCCACTTCGATTTACCTGTCCATTGACGATTTGTCCGTAATACAAAATCAGCCACCAATTCAAAAAGTGTATTTGCACAACAAATATCCTCTTCTTTATCGACACTCCCAATAAAGTCGTCTAATGTATCTGTAATGAAATACCTTTTTACTCGTATGTTTTCATCAGACCATGGTTCAGGCCCTTTCATTAATTGTTCATTTGCTTCTTTTTTTATCGAAGTAATGATTCCTGTATCCTTTATGACTAGCCCCTCAGAAACCATACGTTGCATTGAAGGTGTCGCTTGATCGTAATCCGCTTTGAAAAAAGTTTGGTAGGACGTTAGGTTATGAACGAAGATTTCAATTGGCCAATTATACATAACAAATGATTCCCTGTAGGAAGATGGGATACTTTTTTCAAAAATGACAAGATCCAAATCAGAGGTTTCCGTTGCTTCTCCTCGTACCACGCTCCCAGCAAGTAATGCCCCATCACACTCTGAAAAATGTTCTGATACGAATAATTGTGCTGCTCGCATAGGCGATAATCTGTTAGAGAAATTCCGCTTCATGAGAGCGCTCTCTTTTTTAGTTTTGTAATAAGATCAATCAAAATTTGAGCATCCTTTTTAAATTGCAAAGGATCCTCATCCTTCACAAATTCCAGTAAAAAATGTTGATCAATTTGTTGATCCTCTAGTAAAAGCTGATTAAGATAAAGCTCCCATGCGTCAGTTCCTTCATCCAATGCCAATCGATCATACTTTAGCCAGTGAAACACATGCACATGCCTTATAAATGGTTTGACATCTTGAATGGTGGCTAAACGTTTCTCTACACTTAGACCTACTGCAGGCTGCCAATACAGTGACACATTAGAATGATTGATTTCTTTCATTAACTTCTTTGCACTTTCGCTCGTATCTGTTAAAGTACCTCCATGGTATTCTAGATGAACTTCAATACCAACCTCACTAGCTAAAGTTGCCACGGCTTGAATATCTACCATTACTTGTTTTCGTTCGGCCTGCGTAACTTCAGCAGAGCCAGCTTCACCAGCCCAAATGCGAATAGAAGGTGCACCTAGCTTTCGGGCGGTTTGAAGAATGGAAGTAAAGGAATAGTCCTGTTGAGTAGCCCCTGCCCGGTAATAAGATCCATAGGACAACACCTCAAGCTCTGCATTCTGAGTGTTGATTGCGACGTCTAATGCCCACTCAAGATCCCCCGGAATCACATGAACATCCGCACCCCACTCAATTCCGTCAAGACCTGCTTCTTTTGTCCATTTGATAATCTGATCCACTGATTCCTCACGAAATGTTACCGAACACATCCCTGTTTTGATCATGGTATCGCTCCTTTTTAGAGATTATGCAACGTTCTCTTTTGCCTCGCTTCTTCTGCCTCGCTTTGAGACAAGTACAGCAGAATACAATACAGCAAGAATACCAATAAGCTGCCAGACATCTAAGACATCATTTAAAAACAATACACTGGAGATGACTGCAACAACGGGTTCTATTGTTGCAAGAATAGACGCCTTACTCGCCTCTAGATGTTTTAGGCCTGTAGTATAGAAAACATAACCTCCTACTGTTGAAACAAGAGCCAATAATAAAGCCGGTATCAGAACAGACGTTGACGTAAACAAAGATGCCTTTTCAGTAATAGGGCTTGCTAGAAGCATAAATACACTAGTATAGAAAAAAGTGTACGTCGTGATCGTTAATGGGGAGTACCTACTCGTAATCGGTTTGGTAAAAATGCTATACAACGCATAGAAGAAACCTGATAGTACTCCCATGATGATGACTGACCCGGGAATGCTTGATGTACCAAATGGCAGCAGTTGAACAACAAACGCACAGCCAATTAATGATAGTATGAGCGCCATTATTTTGGAGATGGTTAGTAATTCTTTAAAAAAGACTCTTGAAAGCAATGCTACAAACATAGGTCCTGTATATAAAAGCGTTACAGCAAGTGACAAATTCGACTGAGCAAAGACCTCAAAGTAAAAGTAATTAAAAAACACAATGCTGCAAATACCTGAAGCAGCAAAGATTACATGATCTCGGGCTCTTGTTCTTAATTGATTTCTAAACCATATGCTCATAAAAAGAAATAGAATGACGAACGTAAAAACTCCGCGTATCGCCACCACTTCCCAGGGTGTAAACTCTTCCTGGTATAGGGGGTCTACAAAAAGTCCGATGAGCCCCCAGCAGGAAGCACCCAAAATGGTATAGAAATAAGCTTTCAGTGTAGACATAGTTCCTCCTGCTTATTTAAGTGAATTCATTAGAGGTTTAATCTGATATGATAATAAGAAGTCTTCAAACGTTCTAAAATCAGAAAATAGAATGGTGGGTGAGTGTATGAGCTATGCTTCTTTTTTTAATCGGCTTAAAGCATTTATGTACGATTACATCCTGATCATTTGCTACCTCGGACTACTTGCACTCGTTAATCTATTTGTTTTTCCTTCACTTCAAACCTTTTTTGCAGGTTCCTTAGTAATTGCGCAATTAACTGGTTTTTTGATGGTGACCCTACCAATCTCACTTTACTTTATTCTAAGTGATTCAACCCTCTTTGGACAGTCGTTTGGAAAAAAGAAAGCCAGGATCCGGGTAGTGGATGTACACGGAAAGCCTGTATCTATTTTAAGATTAACTATACGTACAATCTTAAAATTTTTACCATGGGAGCTTTCGCATTTTCTTGTATATCGACTTGTGTATCTTGAAGAGGGTTCTGTACCTTTGACTTACACCCTAATTGGTATTTTAATCTATGGATTAATGTTTTTATATATCGGTACTGCTCTATTCACAAAAAAGAAGCAATCGGTTTATGATTTGTTGACGAGAACGTTTGTGGTGAGAAATTAAACTACTTCTAATTAACATAATACATTTTAATGCCTCTGGCGGGATTCGAACCCGCACTCCTTTCGTAAGCATAGGCTAGGGGGAACACGCTTCCCTACGGACTTTCACCGGCTAGGAATTTCACCTGCCTCAGCTATTTGCTTTTCGGTGCTTCTGAAACCCTTACCTTGCGACCCGGTTGCACATTGTTTTCCGGCGCTCTTCCCTTCTAGAGCTACAGAGGCCTGTATATCATCCATTTTACTACAAGTTCAAAGGAAGGTCTTTCCTTTTTATTTCTTCAGACTAAAGTTGTAGATGCATTCCTTATGATGACCGATGGCAGAATTCCCTTTTACATCTAAAGTAAAAGCTATCAACCTTAAGGAGTTTTTACATATGAAGATTACGCACTTAATTTTAGTTACAGACCAGTTACAGACATTAAAAACGTTTTACTCAGAGACATTGTCATTCCCTTTACTTGAAGAGACTTCCTCATCCTTCAAAGTACGAATTGGCTACACAACTCTAGAATTTAATCAGTCAACTCATAAGAGCAAGCCGTTTTATCATTTTGCGATGAATATCCCACGAGATCAATTTCCCGAAGCCAAAAAATGGGTTCAGTCACTGGTTCAATTAAGTAAGTACGAAGATAGTGACGAGGTTTATTTTAAAAATTGGGATGCGCATGCTCTTTATTTCACGGACCCTGCTGGCAATATCGTTGAGTTCATTTCCAGAAACGAAGCCCAAACCAAACAAACGAATTCACCTTTTAACGCAGCAAGTATTATAAACATTAGTGAAATTGGCGTCGTATCCAATCAGGTAAAGGCACTTGCTAGCGAGTTAAATGAAATTGGAATCCCCAATGCTCGTGAAGGAAGTGAGTTTTTCTCACCCCTAGGTGATGTGAACGGGTTATTTATTCTTGTAAAGAAACAACGGGTCTGGTTCTTCTCAAACAAAGAGGCCGTTTTCTATCCCCTACGTCTAACTATTAAGGACATTGGTCACATTCAGTTTAATGAAATCGACCAATTTCAACATTTTCGCTAGCCAACCAGTCACTTCCCCCAGACCATTCGAGAAATCCTTCATACAATATGGTGCAAGATAGTTTTTTAAAAGGGGTGAATCGAATGAACTGGGATCATTTTATGTTTGGTAAGCCAAAACGTAAAGAACATCATGACGACCACGACAAGAAGTGGGACAAGAAGAAGAAGCATGACAAGTGTGAGAAACACGATGAGAAAAAATGTCACAAAGACGAGCATAAAAAGTGTGACAAGCACGACGAGAAAAAATGTCATAGAGACGAGCATAAAAAGTGTGACAAGCACGATGAGAAAAAGTGTCATAGAGACGAGCATAAGAAGTGCGACAAGCACGATGAGAAAAAGTGTCATAGAGACGAGCATAAGAAGTGCGACAAGCACGATGAGAAAAAGTGTCATAGAGACGAGCATAAGAAGTGCA
>NZ_JBNNQX010000006.1:151185-280971 GCF_050276055.1 Alkalihalobacillus sp. NPDC127517
TGCAACAAACACGATGAGAAACCTAAGCATTGTGAAAAACGCGATTTCTGTGGCGACTCATGTGAGTGTAGAAAGAAATAGCAATTAGAAGCTGTCCTCATTGGACAGCTTTTTTACGTAAGTAATAGGAGAAGAAAAAGCAACAAAGGCAAGAGGAATACCGAAGAACTTATAACAGCGATACCATTAGAATGAGATACCAAAAAAAGTTGTGGATCTTTGGTTGGGGAGACTAAGTATCTTACAAACCGGTCCCAATTACTCGTTTTTAGTTGAATGTCTGGTTGATAGACATGATACTCATCTAACTTTGAATGAATCTCTTTAAAATCGTTCTGCTTCATAGTAATCTTCCTCCAATCTTTGCTTTAAATTTTTTATAGCCTTATGTAATCTAGATTTAACCGTACCTACAGGAATCATTAAGATAGTAGCAACCTCGTCTTGTTTTAAATCATGATAATAGACAAGTAGGATGACCGCTCTCTGCAACTCTGGTAATGTATCGATTGCTGCCTGAATTGTTAACCGATCTGCGATTGATACTTCTTGTCTCTCTACAGGAACAAGAAACGGCAAAATATAGTTCCATTTTTTTCTTCGATTTAGTTTCGTGATCATAAGTCGATATGCAATTTGAAACAGATAGGCTTTTAATTGTCCTTTAGTGTGATCAAATTGTCTTTTTTTCGTTTGTAATGCGACGAATGTATCTTGAACTAAATCTATACTTAACTGTTCATCTCTAGAATATCTATACAAAAAACGGTAGATTGAGTTACGGTATCGCTCAAAAATGCGTTCAAGAGCCCGTTCATCACCGTTTTGATATGCAGTCATTAATTCGTTGTCTTCATACATAGGCCTACCCTTCCAAACGACATTGAATAGATTTGATTGTTTTAGAAATGCGCAATGATAAGTTAAAGATCGAGGCAAAGACAAATCCTACAGATTGACACGCCAAAAATTGTACAACCGGACTCTCAATCGTGAGTCCCCCCATCACAAGAAAACTAAGTCCAAATACACAAATAGATGTATATATTCCAAGAATTACGTTTATTGAATCAAGAACATTCCAATGAAGGTAGATAGTCGTCTCCTTATAATCAACTTCATGATTCCATTTTCGTTTGATATACTTTTTTTCGATCGTTCGATTGGCTTTGATCATTATACCCATAATGATCATTAAGATGATTCCTGATAGAACGTAGCCCCATGGAAATTGCATATCTGACCAACTCCTTTTTTCAGCTTATACTTGATATACAATTGGGTGGAGAAAATAGTTCATTTTTTTCACAAAAAAATCTCTTATCCACATAAAGTAGATAAGAGATTCAAATGTTATTAGTTTCCTGCTAAACTTTTCTTCGCCTGTCCGACAAATGCAGCGGCGTGCTGCTCTAGTCCTGACCAGTCCCCAGCTTCAATTAAGTCTTTGCGTAGAAGTGGTCCACCGGCACCAACTGCTGATGCACCGGCTTTAATAAATCCATCAATGGTTTCTAAGTCCACTCCACCCGTTGGCATGATTTTAATGTGGGATAGAGGTCCTTTCACCGCTTTGATGAATGCAGGTCCCAGTACGTCTGCAGGGAAGGCTTTTACCATATCGGCTCCCCATTCGATCGCCTGTTGTGCTTCTGTTGGTGTAAAGATGCCTGGAATCATAATCTTTCCATGGCGTTTAGCTGCGAGAATGGTTGGTTCGTTTAAGATCGGAGCAAAGATAAATTCAGCACCTGCCTGGATCGCAGCAACAGCTTGCTCCGCATCGAGTACGGTTCCCGCTCCAATCACTACCTCATCCCCAAACTGAGTTCGAAGTTCTGCTATGGCCCCTAGCGCGTCTTCTGAATCCATTGTGACTTCGAGACCAGACACGCCACCGTTAACAAGTGCCTTTGCTAGTGGAATAATGTGTTCTCTAGGTTGTTTCCGGATAACGGCTACTACACCTGAACTAATTAACGTTTCAAATCTACTCATCGTAATACGCCTCCTGCATTGCCTTCTTTTTGTTCAATGTAATCAAGTACTTCATCACGTGTTGGTAAACCTTCGATATCACCTGGTGAGCTGACAACAAGCGCCCCGACTGCAGCTGCAAACTGAACGGCGTCACCTAGACTTTTCTTATCGAGCAGTCCTGATAGGACACCTGCCGCAAATCCATCGCCTGCTCCAATGGCATCAACGATTTGTTTGACTTTAAAGCTTGGAATTCGTCCTGATTCTCCGCCTGCTTCTGCATAGAAGGAGTACTCTCCACCATTTTTAATAACCACTTGCTTTACGCCAGATTCGAATAACAGATTAGCCACTTCTTGTTCGTCAGATGACCCAAATAGCCATTCAGCTTCATCCAGCCCCGGCATGACAAGGTCTGCTTTCTCTGCTAATTGTCGAATCACTTGACGAGCACCATCTTCACCAAGCTCACCCATTAACGTAAAGCGAAGATTCGGATCAAAGGAAACGTATACATTATTCTCTTTAGCAATCTCAATCGCTTTGAACATCGCCTGACGACACGACTCGCTTAATAGAGCAGTGATGCCAGTTAAATGAAGAATACGAGCCTGTGAAATCTGTTCCGCATCTAGATCATTCTCATTAAAGAAACTGGCCGCTGAACCAGCGCGGTAATAAACCACACGCTGGTCCCCCGGTCTACGCATCTCTTTTAAGTACATGCCAGTTGGTGCACTTGGGTAGGTCTTCACAAAATCTGTGTTAACGCCTTCTCCTCTTATCTTTTGGATCAGGAATTCACCAAATTCATCTTTTCCGACCTTGCTCATCCATAGTGACTGGTGTCCTAGCTTAGACAATCCAATTGACACATTTGATTCTGCTCCGCCATATCGCTTTGTGAATGATTCCACGTAACGAAGAGGACCACTACTGCCTGCTTCTAGTAAAACCATTGTTTCTCCAAACGTTATAACGTCTGCACCCATTCGTCTCTCTCCCTTCTAAACACCTGAATACGACATAAATCCTCCATCAACTGGTACAATGATCCCTGTTACAAACCTTGAGTACTCTGAATCGGCAAGCCATAAAAGAGTACCTAATAAATCTTCAGGTTTACCAAAACGGCCAGCTGGTGTGTGGGAAATGATCTTCTCAGCACGTTCTGTTAAACTTCCGTCTGAATTAGTTAAGAGATTCCGATTTTGATCTGTTAGGAAAAAGCCAGGAGCAATCGCATTTACACGAATGCCTGCGCTTGCAAAATGAACGGCTAACCATTGGGTAAAGTTATCAATTCCTGCTTTTGCTGCGCTATATGCAGGTACTTTTGTCATCGGTGATGGAGCACTCATCGATGAAATATTAATAATGGTTGTTCCCTCTTGGTCGATCATCTGTTTTGCAAAGACTTGAGTCGGTAGAACGGTTCCAAGTAAGTTTAATTTAAATACGTGATCAAAGCCCATCATAGTCATGTCAAAAAAGCTTTTAATCTCTGGATCCGATATGTCTGATTCAGAGAATGTCTCCTTCGATGTAATAGCGTCAGGGTGATTTCCTCCCGCTCCATTTATTAACACATGACATGGTCCAAGCTTCGATAAGATTTCTTCACTCGCTTGTTGAACACTTTCCTCATTCAATACGTCGCAGGATACAGCTAATGCCATTCCACCTGAATGCGCGATTTCCTCTTCAAGTGCTTTCCCTTTTTCTTTTGAACGATTTAAGATAGCGACTTTCATCCCTTGTCTAGCAAGTTCTTTTGCCATTTGGCTGCATAAGACACCGCTTCCACCAGTGATGACTGCTACTTTTCCAGCTAACGAATTATGAGTTGATAGCATCTGAGTTGCCCCCTTTTTTTACATTCTCATATGCGTCCCATAATCCCCACAAATGCATTATACCAAGAGCACGATCATACAAGCCATAGCCAGGACGACATTCTTCATTCCAAATATGTCTTCCGTGGTCAGGGCGTGCATATCCTGTGAACCCATTTTCATGATAAGCCTTTACGACATCAGCGATATCAACCGATCCATCTTGCGTACGATGAGAGGATTCAATAAAATCTCCGTTCTCATAAATCTTTACGTTACGGATATGGGCAAATGGTATGCGGTCGTGGAAACGGCGGATGATTTTAGGAATATCATTTGCTGGGTTTGCTCCAAGTGATCCACTGCATAACGTAATATTATGAGACGGACTATCAGATAACGAAAGAAGTCTCTCTACATTCTCCTCACTTGTGATAATGCGTGGTAATCCAAACACAGACCATGGTGGATCATCCGGGTGAATCGCCATTTTAATATCATGCTGCTCACAAATCGGTAGAATCTGTTCTAAGAAGTACTGCAAGTTATCCCATAATTGATCCTCAGACATCCCTTTGTACGCTTCAAACGACTTTTCAATTCCAGCTAATCTCTCTGGTTCCCAGCCTGGCATCGTGAAGCTTGAGCTTGTTGTTTGCTTAATTAAATCTTGTGGATTCATAGAATCTACTTTAGCTTTTTCATAGAATAAAGCCGTTGATCCATCCTCCATCTCTTTAAAGAGATCCGTTCTTGTCCAGTCGAAAATCGGCATAAAGTTATAGCAGATGACTTTCACATCAAACATTGCTAAATTTTTAATCGTTTCTTTATAATTCTCAATGTATTGATCTCTTGAAGGAAGTCCTAGTTTAATGTCTTCATGGACATTTACGCTTTCTACAACGTCTAGATGAAATCCATATTTATCTGCTTGATCCTTAATTTCTTGGATTTTCTTTACTGGCCATACAACACCTGCAGGCAAATCATGTAATGCCCAGACAAGTCCTTCAACTCCAGGGATTTGTTTAATTTGCTCAAGTGTAACAGAATCGTTACCTTCTCCATACCATCTAAATGTCATTCTCATGATGATTCACCCTTTCTTAGAATTAAAAAGTAAGTACGATTTTTCGGATTTGATCAGGTTCTTTTTCCAGAGTATCAAAAGCCTTCTGCACATCGGTCATCTCATATCTATGAGAAATCATTTCTTCTGGCTTTAATACTCCTTCGTTGACCAATTGCACCATGTCCTTAAACTTATTCGCTTGCAGCCTAGACCCAACAATTGTTAATTCCTTTTTCGTTATAAATAATGAAGCAATTGGTGACGGTTTCTCATTAAAACCAAGAGCTACAACCGTTCCTGCAACCGATGTAAGGGTTACCGCTTGAGCAAAGGTTTCAGCTGTACCTACTGCATCAATGACAACGTTGATCAATTCACCATTCGTTTCCTTATTAATTACTTCGTGGACGTCAACTGTCCCAGCATTAAGTAGAACATCTGCTCCGATCTCTTTTGCGTAATCTAATCTCGATTGATTAAAATCTGAAATAAAGACTTTAGCTCCTTTTTGCTTAGCTAGAATTAAACAGCTTAATCCTGTAGGTCCGGCACCCATAATAAAGACGGTGTCACCAGCTTCAACTCCACCACGGGAGGTTGCCTGAGCGCCTATGGTTAACGGTTCAACCAGTGCAGCAGCTTCATAAGAGATCGATTTGTTTAGTTTGTGCCATTTAGACGCAGGAGCTACCATCCATTCTCGCATACCGCCATCTTGATGAACACCAAACACTTCTAATTTCTCACAAACATTCTGACGGCCTTTTCGGCACGCATAACATTCGCCACAATAAGAGATCGGTTCTAACGCAACCGTGTCCCCAACTGCTAGATCTTGTACATCATCGCCAACCTCTTCAACGACACCTGCTACTTCGTGACCAATGACTCGAGGATACACCGTGAATGGATTACTGCCATGGTAGATATGCATGTCTGAACCACAAATACCTGCAGCTTTTATTTTTACTAATACATCTGTTTTTTCTATAAGCTCGGGTTTATGAACTGTTTCTATCAGCAAATCCCCTGGTTCTTTTACGGTTATGGCTTGCATTTACAACATCTCCTTACTCAAATAAACTTGGTAAAAATAGTGATAATGACGGAATGTAGCTCACTAACAAAATAACAATGAATGCTACAGCAAAGAATGGCATGAGCTCTTTCACTGTTTTTCCAATCGGAACTTTCGCAAATCCTGAGGCAACAAATAAACATACGCCAACAGGTGGTGTTGATAATCCAACCATTAAGCACAATACCATTAATACTCCAAAGTGAACTGGATCCATGCCTATACTAACAGCTACTGGCAATAGAACAGGAAACAAAATCACGAGTGCTGCAATGGTTTCCATAAACATTCCAATCGTTAGAAGCAAAATAACGATGAGAAGAATAACGAAAAATGGATTTTCAGTTATCGATAAAATGCCATCCGCAATTAAAATTGGAACACCTTCACTTACCAAAATCCATCCAAATAAATTTGCAAATCCAACTAACAGCAAGATAGATGCTGTTGAGCTCAGCGTGTTTGTAAGTAATGCAGGAATATCTTTTAGCTTTAGCTCTCTATATACAAAACCACCAATTATGAAAGCATAGATCACACAGACAACGGCAGCTTCCGTAGGTGTGAAGTAACCACCCAAAATTCCCCAAAGGATAATCACAACCATAATTAAAGCCCAAAATGCACCTAAGAATGATTTACCTACCACAGACAATGGTTGACGTTCTCCTTTTGGATAACCCCTTTTCACAGAAATAATGTAAGTCACAATTAGAAATCCTATAGCAAGCAAAATCCCTGGAATGGCACCTGCTAGAAAGAGATCCCCAATGGAGACGCTTGCAAGGGTTCCAATAATAATCATCGGTAACGAAGGTGGAAGCATTGGACCTACTGTTGATGAGATCGATGTAACGGCAGCCGAGAATCCTGGTCCATATCCTTGCTTTTTCATGGCTGGAATCATAACAGACCCGATACTCGCTGTATCTGACAAAGCAGTACCCGAGATGCCTGCAAAACCAAGTGAAGACGCCACATTTGTAAGAGCCAATCCACCTCTTATATGTCCAACGACTGCATTTGCAAAATTGATAATTCGTTCGGTAATTCCACCCGCATTCATTAGATTACCAGCTAGAATAAAAGCCGGAATGGCTAGTAGAACAAATGAGTTAATGCCAGAAAACATGGTTTGCGGAATAATCGTTAATGGAATACCAGCTAATAAAAGATATAATAGCGAAGCAAGCCCTAAACTAAATGCAATTGGTATGCCTATCATGATAAATACTAAGAAAGATCCGACTAAAAGAATCGACATCATGGTTGTTCACCTTCTGACTTTGGTAAAGTAATTTGATCAATAATAAATAGAATAGAGTACAGAACAATCAAGAAAGCAAGAATCGGCACAGAAATGTAAACATAACTCATCTGAAAGCCAATAGTTGGCGACGAAAACTCGGTTCCTAATTGAAAGAATCGAATCCCAGTCACAAATAAAACGATTCCAAACACACCGACAATTGCATATGTCACACATTCATAAATTCTTCTTATATGCGCAGGTAAGATTGTTAAAAGCATATCTACTTTAATGAATTCATTCTTTCTAATGGCAAGTGGAGCAGCAACCGTAATGGAATAAACAAACAAGTACCTTGAAAGCTCTTCCGTCCAAATCGCACTGTAAGGAAGATAACGACTCATAATTTGAATGACCACAACAAGGAGCAAACTACTGAATAAGATGATCGTTAAGTAGTTTAATAGTTGATCTAACTTAGCAGCTTTTTTCATTAACGATCCACCTCTATTCCTGATCCTTTTTCAACCATTTCTAAATATAGTTCGTATTGCTCATCCCCAAGATTTTCTTCTAAAGCCGGTAACATGGCTTCACGAAACGCTTGTTGGTCAACATCCTCATTAAAGGTCATCCCACGCTCCTTTAATAAGTCTGAAAGAGCTTCTTGTTCAGCCTCTTGAAGATCTCTTGCGTATTCTTGTGCTTCTAATGCTGCTTCTTCCACAGCTAGACGTTGATCCTCAGGTAAACTCTCAAGCTGCTCATTTCCAACGACTACATAAATCCAAGATCGCACATGCTCTGTCAGATTCAAATAGTCCTGCACCTCATAAAATCCATTACTGTAAATTAAATCATTCGGATTCTCTTGTCCTGCAATGACACCCTGTTGAAGTCCGGTAAACACCTCACTCAAGTTAATGACTTGAGGCTTAGCGCCTGCAGCGGACCATGTATCAAGAAACAACGGCACATTTGGTACCCTCATGCTAAACCCTCTTAAGTCTTCCGGTGTTGAGATTGGAGAGTTTGACGTCAGGTTTCGCGGAGCACGTTCCATGTAGAATAAAGGAGTTAGCCCAACATCCTCTTTGATATCGTTTTCAATTGTTTGACCAATGTCTCCTTCGATCACATTCCTCATATGCTCTTCATCTTCAAACGCGTATGGAACCGCTAACAATATTGCGTTTGGTGTCCAAACCTCAAGTGTTTCTCCGGTAATTGTTAAGTCCGTTGCCCCAAACTTAATACTGTTGATACTATCAACTTCATTGCCTAACTGACTATTAGGAAACACCTCAATCTGAACTTTACCATCTGTTTTTTCTTCTACCCGCTCTGAAAACTCAAGAGCCGTCTTATGCCATAAATGACTTGCATCTGAAACATGTGTCATCTTCCAATGGGTCACATCATTCTCACTTACGGCTTGCTGTGAACATCCTGCTAATAAAAGAAAAGACGTCAAGATCATACATTTCTTAAACATGGCGAACACTCCTTGCTACGTATGCGTTTACATTTGATGTTCAAATAGACAAGCTATTTGAAGTAAATCGGAAATTGCTCCTTTAAAGCGATTTGGTCAACTGTGATAAGTGAAAGATGTTCTTTCATGACTTTTTCAGCTTGATTTGCATCTTTATTAACGATGGCATTTAAAATGTTTTGATGATGCTTGTATATGGCTTCCCAGTTAAGATTGGAAGATAAGCTAAGCATACGCAATCGATCAAAATGAACATTCATATGTTGAATCATTTCAGCTACCTTCACTTTTCCACAGCTTAAGGCAATCAATCGATGAAATTCACCGTCCAGTTGGAATAAATCATCGTACTTCTGGTTCTTCATCATTTGCTCTTGAAGAATTAGATTGGTTTCCATTTTTTGTTGATCGTCGTCTGAGAACGTAGAACAGGCTAAGCGCACAATTCCTACTTCAAGCTGCTCCCTAATAAACCGGGCGTCTTCCACTTGATCTAAGTCAATCAATGTAATAAACGATCCTCGTTGTGGTCTAACTTCTAATAATTGATCATGAGCTAACTGTAAGAACGCTTCTCTGACTGGAGTCCGACTAACATTTAGTTCAGCTGCAATTTCTTTTTCGGAGATCGCAACACCAGGCTTTAAATTTAACGTTGTAATGCTCTGACGTAATGTTTCGTAAACAAATACTCTTGATGAACTTGAAGATGATAGGCGATTCACAGATGAATTCAACGAGCGTTCCTCCTTTACGATTTCTATACTACCATACTACCATACAAGTATGGTAGTGTTAATTTCAAAAAAATAAACAGGCTTTCCATTACGGAAAGCCTGCCTATTAAACCATTATCGTTTTCTTCTAAAGCCAGCGAGTGCTCCTAGAATGACCCCAACTACAAGTACGCCACCCACAATCCAGATGATCGAATTGCTGCTCTCTTCTGTTTCTTCTTCCTGCTGCTCATCCGCTACATTTGTATCTTGTTCTTCGGTTTCAGCTGATTCATCAGTCTCAGCTACCTCTTCTTCAGCCGTAGCTTCGTCTTCTGTTTCTTCTTCAGCAACAGCTTCTTCTGCATTTACGCTAAAAGTAAACTCTCCTTCAATTGGATGTGTATCTGAGCTCAAGACATTATATGTTACTCGATAATCGCCATTTGCAAGAGGTTCAGCTAGCTCTATTTCAATGTTTGGACTATCTATATTTACGGCAGCAGTCTCCATTTCTTCTCCATCTACTGTGAACACTTGAACAGTACTCGCTTGCTCAATGCCCCCATCAAATGATAACTCAATTGTTTCCACAGCTTCCTCAACCGTTTGTCCTTCTTCTGGTACCGAGGAATCCATGTGGGAGTGAGCATATGTAACATTTGGTGTAACTCCGATTAATAAACCAACTACTAATGCGAGACTAACGACTTTCTTTTTCATTTAAACCTCTCCTACTTAATAAATCATTATTTTGTTCCATTGAATCGTACTAGATAAAAGTGAAATTGTCGTGAAGTTTTGATATGACATAAATTGTTCACTAATTCTAATGTATCCCTTTTAACTGGATGCTTGCAATCGTACCCTCATTCTCAATCGATTCCAATGAAAAAGTACCCCCATGCTTCGCAATGATCTGTGAGACGATTGAAAGCCCAAGTCCCGTCCCACCATCCTTACGCTCCCTGGCCTTTTTCACACGATAAAATCGTTGCTTCACAGCATCAATCTCTTTACTCGGAATACCGATGCCTTCATCGCGAACGAGTAAGGTAACATCCTCTCCTTGTTGATCAAGCCTTACCTCGACTTGTTTGCCTTCTGGTGTATACGTAAGGGCGTTATCTAAGAGATTCCTAACAACCTGCTCAAGTCGATCAGCATCGCCATACACAATACACTCATCATTTAAGTGACGCCGTAGTTTAATGTTCTTTTTATTTGCCACAAGAATAAATTGATCAATGACTTCATCAACAAGCTCAGCGAGTGCAATCGGCTCCGAACGAATTTCATATTGTTCTCCTTCAAGCTGGGCAAGATCTAGTAAATCGTTCACCAAACGATCTAATCGATTGGCTTCCTTTTGAATAATGCCTAGACCCTTTTCCTTTGAGATTACGCCTTCTTCAACACCTTCAGCATAGCCTTTCATATAACTTAAAGGGGTACGTAGCTCGTGCGCAACATTAGCCAAAAATTCGTTGCGATTCTGTTCCACTTCATCAAGTGAGTTGGCCAGACGGTTAAACGAGTCAGCTAATTGACTCATTTCATCGTGTCGTTTTGGAAGAGTAATGGTTTGTTTAAAATCCCCTTGCTCCATCTTTGTAGCAACATCATTCATTGAAATCAACGGATTCACAACGTCACGAATCATTTTTGATCCTAAAAATAAGATCAGGACAACGAGTGTAAGGATAACTATGATTAATAACCATTGTACCTCTTGAAAAGGCTCATGGATCGTTGACAATGGCTGCGAAAGAAATACAGCACCAGCCAAGTTAGCTCCTTCAAACAGCGGAATGACAACTCCCACAATTTCCTGATTAAATCTTGGATGAGCACGTTGCATAATCACAGTTTCGCCATTTAATAGGAGTTGTCGCTCTTCAAATGTAATTAAATTGTACTCAGAGTTTGGATCAAGCGGATCTCCACTAGCCAAAAGCATTGGATCATCCGTGAATAATACATCAGCCTCCATACTTTGATTGGCCCAGTCGATTCGTTCCAAAAAGTACTCGTCACTTCCGCGTTCCGAGTAGACTGTTGTTAGCTTCTCACCCTGCATGGTTAACGTATTAATCTGTTTATCTACGTATAGTTCATTGTATAAAAAGTAAATTAAAGATGTTGTAGCTGCCACAACAATGAAAATAACGGCAGCAATCGTCACCCAAACTTTTCGCTTAATAGACCAATGATTCATGATGGTTCCTCAAATTTATATCCTACGCCCCAGACTGTCTGGATAAAGCGGCCGGCTGATTTTAACTTCAAACGCAACGTCTTTATGTGAGTATCTACGGTTCGTGCGGTTTTGTTATGGTCCGCATCCCAAAGCCTCATTAACAGATGATCACGCGTAAAGACCTTGCCTCTTGATTCGTATAAGAAAACGAGAAGATCATATTCCTTTTTTGTCAACGTGATTGGTTCATCCTCAACAAAGACCTTGCGACCACTCTTTTCTATTAAGAGTTCACTGATTTGGATTCGCTGTTCATCAGGTTGCCCCACTTTCATCCGTCTTAAAACAGCCTCTACTCTAGCCATCAACTCTCTCGGACTAAAGGGCTTAACCACGTAATCATCTGCGCCCAATTTTAACCCGCGAATGCGATCCTCTTCACTACTTTTAGCTGTTAGCATTACTACGGGAATACTGGATGTCGCTCTGATTCGCTTACATAATTCAAACCCGTCCATTCCCTCCATCATAATATCTAGAATAACGAGATCAATGGATTCTGTCTCAAGAAGATGAAGCGCCTCATACCCATCACTTGCCATAAGCACTTCGTAAGATTCATTAACTAAATACGTGGCGACAAGCTGCAGAAGATCCTTTTCATCATCAACCACTAAAACTCGTGTTTGTTGCATTATGAATCTACCTCCGATAACAGAAAATACGGCCCCTCGGCAACAAGCACAGTCTTCATTAATGTTAAATCATTCGCATCTATAATTGAAATGCTATCACTATCAAAATTAGCAACATAGAGCGTGTTCCCAACCCGTTTCACATCATTTGGGTTCTGACCCACTTCTACTTTACCCACAACCTCTTGCGTTTCTGTATTGATTTTGTATAACGAGTGGTCGCCATGACATAAAACAAAAAGCTCGTTTGGTTGCTCGCCGTCTGTGATCGCTATCGGCATGAGCCCTACCTCAACCTCCGCTGTTTGTTCACCAGTCATTGGATCATACACATATACATTTCGATTCAATTCACCATTCGAACCGTGTCCACCCAGCCAAACATCTTTTGTGCTTTTATACATGCCTGCTGGACTCGAATTTACAGAAAAATGAGATTCAATCTGATCCGTAATGGGATTATAAATAATGACCTCATCTTCTTCCGTTGTTAACACATAGAGGAGCCCGTTTTCTCCTAGCTTTAGCTCTTTAGGAGCAGAATCCAGATGAAGAGTGGATTTCTTACTTTCCGCCTTTACATCAACGACATCGATGCGATTCTCCTTAAGGTTTGAAATATACAGGATGTCTGATGAAGAGTCATACGCAAGTTTACTCATGCCTGCGTCAAGCTCCATAAATGTTTGTGCCTTGCCCGACTTCAGGTCCAGCTCTTGAATTCGAGTGTCACTCGAGTTAATCCCAACAAATGATTGGTCTGAAAGCTTGATTAGATCCGTTAGAACATAAGGCAGTTCCGTTGAACCAATCTCTTTATTTTGCTCAGTATTTAAAAAAGAAAGGGTTGCTTCCTTCGCGTGTGTAATATACATAACAGGATTCTCTGAATCAGGTACGTCAATGGCTTGATCGTTACAGCCTGCAAATAGAAGTACGCTGAAGATTATTGATAAACCGAACCACTTACGTTTCACATGGCACCTCCAAACTCACGTACATTGTACATAGTAGTATACCAAATGGTTCTACCATCTATTTGTGAAGTTCGAGTGAATTCATAAAAAAAGAGCACCCTTTTAGGCACTCGATCCGTAGATTAGATAAAGTTATACACCATTAAAAACTTCGTCAATTTCTTCTCGGTCATAATCTAAAATCCAGTCATTAAATCTTTTGTATATGTCCTTGATATCTAGGGCAGATGCTGCAATTAGATCACAGCCTCGATCGTCATATACGTGAAAGATGGTCTTGGTTCTTTGGTTAATAAAATATACATTATTTATCTGCTTTGGTGTTAGCCCAAAATCTTGGTTACAAATCGCTTTTAACAGGTTCACATGATGAAATTCTCTAGCTTTACATGATAACGAAAAACGATGTGTCTCTATATGATAGTCTTCCTCTTCTGGATAAAGAGAAAGAACCTCATGCTTTAACGAGTACAAGAGACTTTTATCTACATATCGATAAAAATGCTTTAATCTTCTTTTTAAATGATTAAAGCCGAACACATTATCTACATCAATGACAACAATGATGTCATCATCTTTTTGATGTAACGATTCAAAAAGTGTAATGGCCCGTCTGTAACATCCTTGTATGTAAGGATTATGTGGAATGGTATAATCAACATCCATAGATACCCCAACCTCAAACCGAATGCCCACTGACCAATTGTAGAAAAGTGGTGGCTTGAGAGTTAGATCGGGGTAATGTGTATTCAGAAAGTTGTTAAGCTCCATTTTTCACCTCAAGGTTCTAATAACGATATAGGATAATCATACCATTTTATTCAGTTAAATTGAGCATTTAGTAACAAAAACAGAAGGGAGTCATTAAAATGAAAAAAGTAATCATTACACTACAAATCTGCTTTAATGCCACTTTTCTACTCTTTATTATCAAAGACTTTTTTCCAAGCCTGCCCTTACTGAACGTACTTACCACACCTATATTTGTTACTACTATTATTATCTTGGGTGTTCTAGAGGCAACGATTAGTAAATGGACAAAGATAAATACAAATAAAGAACACTTTTATATAAACATCATAGCATTGCTTTTGATCATTATTTTCTGTGTAAGCATGGCTCTTCAGGGCATTCAGTCACAGTCTGAATTCATATCTCCTGCGCTTCTAATTGTTCTACTCATTTCCATTGTACAAACATATAAAGAATGGAAGGAACTGAGAAGGCCGGTCACTGAACAGGTATAATATATAAGAGGAATAACATTAAAAATGAAAGAGGGTTAGAATGAAAAGATTATATCTAGCAATTTTATTGTTACTCACAAGCTTTATCTATGTTATCCATAAAGTGACACAAGAGAATCTGTATTTAAAGAAATTCTCGTTCCACGCAGAAAATCCAGTAAAGCTTGATTGGAATAGCATACGAATTGATACAGGTTTTATGGAAAATTCATCAGACTCTTACTATTTTATTTGGATGACTCCCATATATATTCTGATCTTTATAGCATTGGCTTTAACCCTATCAACTCTGTTTAAAAAGAAGTAATTGATAGGGTGATGTGTGAATTGAAAATCCTAAGCTTCTGAAATGATTAATTAATCAATCCAAGGAATATCGTGATAAATATCACCCAAATGTTGACCGTCTATCTTGCCTTTTTTAAACAAAGTCTTCGGATTATCGAAAGTTTGAGTATAAGCATCACTTACTCTCGTTAAATGGTGTTTGTTATCAGGAGTATTACTTATCCAATATTCATTTCCTTTATATTCAAAATTAAGTTCTTCACCAATATCTATTAGTTTTTGAAGATCTAAATATTGTTGATGAGTCATATTATTCATCTCCTGTTTGATAATGCGTTCATCTTCGATAGTGCAATGTGTTTCATTCAAGCAACTTACGAGATCAACAAGGTAAAGAACGTAGAAAGAATAGAAATGATAAAAGAAATTAGGAGCCAATGCTTTATGGTAGTTCCTGACTTTAATATTAAGTTAAGTACTCCACTCAAAATAAAAACCACAATAAAAATCATAACAAATACATACAAATACTCCATCGGGTTGCCCCTTTTCAGGTAGTGTTGACATAACGATTGTGAGTATATCTGGCTCAGCAATCAAGCTAGATACGATGAAACTGTCATAAATTCTTTCTTGATATAATAATTACAATTTACTATATTAACCATCTCATTTATTCTTATTATCATAGCTAATTTATATTTTTACAAGATAGAAAACTTGGTGTCTAAAGATAATCCAATGTGTTAAGGGAATGATTAAAATCCTAGAATTTATGTTTGACTATTTTTTGTTTTGGTTCATATGGTTACCACTTGTATATGCCATTTCTATCATCGTTGTTTTAAAAAAAGATAATAAGAGGTTTTTAAGACCTTTAGTCATCTTCTTAGCGGCCTATTACACTGTCAGATCAATCGCTTATTATTTTATATAGTGATAAATTACACACCAAAAAACCTTCCCAGCACACTCACCAGAAAGGTCTCCAACCTATTTATCTTCTATTTTCACATTGTATTCATTCAACCAATAATCCATCTGCACAAAGTGTGCGAGAAGCTGTGGTCCGGCCATGAGCTGCCCGAAGTATGGCGTCCCTGTATCAAAGCCACCTGTTTCGTTAATGGCTTTGAGTTTGTCTTTGTTTACAAACTCAAACAATGGAGCGTCTTTTTGCTTTAGAACGTCATCCATCAGGTGTTTGACCGTTTCTGCGTACTTTGGATGGTGCGTTTTTGGATAAGGGCTTTTCTTACGATATAGAACTTCATCTGGGAGAACCCCTTCCATTGCTTTACGAAGAATTCCTTTTTCTTTTCCTCCGTAACGCTTCATCTCCCAAGGGATGTTCCAGACGTATTCAACGAGTCGGTGATCTGAGAAAGGTACACGTACCTCAAGGCTTGCTCCCATGCTCATACGATCTTTACGATCTAATAAATTTGTCATAAACCAAATAATATTTAAGTATGAGATCTCTCGTCGTCTTGCTTCTTCCTTTGAGTCACCGGCGAATCGTGGGGTTTCGTTAATGGTTTTGCGGTATTGGCTCTGAACATAATCTTTCAGCTTTAATTTAGACTTCCACGAATCGTTAAGCAGATCTTCTCGTTCGTCAATAGACCGCATCCAAGGGAAACCATCGATATTCATAATTTCTGGTTGGTGAAACCACGGATATCCGCCAAAGATTTCATCCGCACATTCTCCTGATAGGCCGACGGTTACATCCTTTTTGATTTCTTTACAGAACCAAAGTAAGGAGGAATCCACATCAGCCATTCCTGGCAGGTCACGAACCTTTACGGCTTCTTTTAACTGCTCCGCTAATGTATCTATTGAAATGATGGCATTCGTATGATCCGTTTGCAGGACTTCTGAAACTTTCTTAATCCATGGGGCATCTGAGTTTGGTTGGAATGCGCTTGATTTAAAGTATTTATCATTTTCATCGTAATCGATGGAATAGCTTCGGATCGATCCTCTTCCTTCTTGTTTATAAATCTCCGCAGCAAGTGCTGTTAGTGCGCTTGAATCAAGTCCTCCTGAAAGGAACATCCCTACAGGAACATCAGCAAATAATTGTCTTTTTACCGTATCGGTTAAAAGCTCACGAATATGAGCCGCTGTCTCTTCTGTATCCTCTTTGTGCTCGGTGCTTTTAAGAGACCAGTAACGACTCACTTTTGCCCCGTTCCGGTCATAAATCAACATATGACCCGGTCTGAGCTCGGAGATGTTTTTGTAGATGCCTTGCCCTGGTGTACGTGATGGTGCAAGCCCCATCACATCAGCAAGACCCTCACGATCAACGACTGCATCAAGCTTTGGATTCGCAAGTAATGCTTTCAGCTCTGAACCAAAGATTAATGCGCCATGTAGGACGGAATAAAATAAAGGCTTCACCCCTAAGCGATCTCTTGCCATAAACAAGCTTTGATCTTGCTCATTCCAAATGGCAAAAGCAAAGATGCCGTTAAACTTCTCCAGACATCCGCTTCCCCATTCAATATACGATTTAAGAAGAACCTCGGTATCAGAGTGCCCTAAAAAGGTATGACCCTGCCTAAGTAGCTCGCTACGAATCTCTTCTGTGTTATAAAGCTCTCCGTTATAAACAAGTGTATACTCTTTATTTTTTACGGTTCTTGTCATCGGTTGAATACCACCTGCTGGATCCACTACAACTAACCGCGCATGACCAAATCCAGCATGAGTTGAAGTCCATATATTCAAATCATCAGGACCTCTGCGATTTAGAGTTGTTGCCATCTTATGAAGGGCAGCTGTCTCTTTTCGCATATCTTTCCGCCAATCTATCCACCCTGTAATGCCGCACATCCATAATCAGCCCCTTTTGGGTTCTTTAATTACCATTCCGCTCTTGTGCACTTCGTTTGTACATAACCTATGCTATTCATTGGCTTAGGCAAGAGTGCCATTTGAATTTACCCATATATGATGGAATCGCCCAGAACCCTTATGCATAGCGTTTTTTGAGTATTTATACCAATTAATCAGAATAATCCAACTAAATAAAAAATACACATTTACCCACTTGACTTCTTTAAAGCGCCGAATTATACTTAGCACATTATATGACACTGCATGGAGAAGGATTAGTATTCTAACGAACGTGAGTAGAGAGTGGGTTCACCGGCTGAAAGACCCATCACCGCTTCATTAGGAGAACCTGCCTTTGAGCATCCATAAACATGGACGTCACTCTTACGTTACAAGAGCTAAAGTGGACATGATACATGTCAAACAAGGTGGTACCGCGGATAACACTCCGTCCTTTTTATGAGGACAGGAGTGTTTTTTTATTTATATTCGGAAAGAGGGATTAATCATGGGTCGGCAACGAATCGTTGTAAAGATTGGAAGTAGTTCATTAACTGAAACAAATGGCTCTCTCAGCACGCTGAAGCTGACAGAGCATGTAGGAGCACTCGCTGCATTAAAAAACGCGGGCCATGATGTCATTCTCATCTCATCAGGTGCCGTCGCAGCAGGTTTCCCGTCTCTTGGCTATCCGGTCCGACCCGTGACCTTATCAGGAAAGCAAGCAGCTGCAGCCGTTGGTCAAGGACTCTTGATGCAAGGGTACACTGAACAGTTTGCACCATATGGCTTGACCCCCGCTCAGTTGTTACTTACACGTGATGATTTTTCCAATCATGTAAGGTTCGGTAATGCCAACCGAACGATTACAGAATTATTAAAAAGAGGCTGCATCCCAATTATTAATGAAAATGATTCAACGAGTGTAGAAGAACTGACCTTTGGTGACAACGATATGCTCTCTGCACTTGTTGCGGGTTTTGTTCATGCAGATATGCTGATCATTTTAACGGATGTAAATGGCATTTATTCAGATAATCCAAATAAGAACCCAAACGCAACAAGGTTTGACCATCTACCTGAGGTAACCGATGAACTTCTCGACTTGTCAGGTGAATCAGGAACGAATGTTGGCACTGGGGGTATGAAATCTAAGATTACAGCAGCACAGACTGCCCTCTCTTTAGGAGTGAATACGTTTATTGGAAAAGGTGAGGGTCACGAAAAGCTCTTGATGATTCTTGATGGGGGTGGAGATGGAACGTATCTTGGGAACTTTTCCAATCACTCTGTCATGCCTACAACAAAGCAATGGATCTCCTTGCACTCGCATGCGAATGGCTCCATTGTGATTGATCAGGGTGCCGAGCAAGCTCTTCTTATAAAAGGAAAAAGTCTTTTGCCTGCAGGTGTTCTTTCCGTCCACGGGGCTTTCTCTTCTGACGAGGTCATTCATGTCTATAATCAGCAAGGAACGGTTATTGGGAAAGGACGTACAAATGTATCTTCAAGCGAGCTTTCACAAGTGCTTGGACTAGATAGCGCACGCGCACAAGAAATCACTAAAAAAACGAGAAAAGAAATTATCCATCGCGATCAATGGGTAGCTTCTAATTGGAAGGAGTCGTGTCATTATGAGTGAAATCATAGGGAAGGCTAAACGTGCAAAGGACATTACGTATCAATTAGCAAGTCTATCTACGAAACAGAAAAATGAAGCATTACATGCGATGGCCTCCGCGCTTGAATCAGAGAGCGCTGCGATTCTTACGGAAAATGTGGTAGACGTAGCGAACGGGCGGTCTGCTGGTCAAACGAAAACCTTACTTGACCGACTCACATTAACCGAGATTCGAATCCGTGATATGGCAGACGGACTTAGACAAGTTGCTGAGCTTACAGATCCAATTGGAGAAACGATTCAAACAATCGATCGTCCAAATGGATTACGTATTGAAAAAAAACGTGTCCCTCTTGGTGTGATCGGCATTATTTATGAAGCACGTCCTAACGTTACAGTTGATGCAGCAGGTCTTTGCTTAAAAACCGGTAATGCTGTCATCCTGCGTGGGAGCAGTACAGCCATTCATTCGAATCGGAAAATTGTTCAATGCCTACAAGCTGCACTCAATCAAGTAGGTCTCCCACAGGAAGCCATTCAACTAATTGAAGATACAAGCCGGGAAGCAGCCTCTGAATTATTTATACTTAATGAATACCTTGATGTTCTAATCCCTAGAGGTGGCGCATCATTAATTAAAACAGTGGTCGAAAAAGCATCCGTTCCCGTTCTTGAAACAGGAGTCGGAAACTGTCACGTATTTATTGATGAATCGGCAAATGTAGAGATGGCTCGCTCCATCGCTATTAATGCCAAAACACAACGTCCTTCTGTGTGTAATGCAGCCGAAACACTACTGATTCATCGTAAGTGGGCAGACAACCATTTACCTAGCCTTCTTACTGACTTGCATGAACATGGTGTGGAACTGTTTGGTGAGGAAGAGCTTCTGAAATGGGATTCACAAGCTACGATCGCCAATGAACACGATTGGGCTGATGAATATCTTGATTTAAAACTAGCGGTTAAATTCGTTGATACAACGGAGGATGCAATGGCCCACATTCGTACGTACGGTACAAAGCATTCCGAGGCGATCGTAAGTGAGTCTGAAGAGCATGTGCAACATTTCCTAAACGGCGTCGATGCAGCGGCTGTTTATCATAATGCATCCACTCGTTTTACAGATGGCTTTGAATTTGGGTTCGGTGCTGAGATCGGGATTAGCACGCAGAAGCTTCATGCACGAGGCCCAATGGGACTTGAAGCATTAACTTCAACAAAATTTATGATCTTTGGTGAAGGTCAGATTAAACCATAAGGAATGATTGCCTCATGAATATCAATAAGAACATTACATTTTTAGGTGCCGGTTCAATGGCAGAAGCAATTATTGGCGGCTTAATTACACGTCGAATTGTTTCTCCGCGCTTCATTACTGTAGCGAATTTGCAGGATCAGGACCGACTTGACTACATGAAAGCTACTTACTCGGTTGAAACAGAATCTGATCGATTACAGGCCATTAAAGAAGCGGACATTATCGTGCTTGCAATGAAGCCAAAGAATGTGCATGACGCAATTTCACACATTAAGGAGCATGTGACTGGTTCGCAGCTCATTGTTTCGGTGATTGCAGGGATACCTACAACATTAATCGAAGAAGAACTCGGATCAACAAATCCAGTTATTCGGACAATGCCAAACACAAGTGCAAAAGTTGGTGAGTCCGCGTCTGCTATTTGTCCAGGTGCACATGCAACAGACGGAGACCTTGTAACAGTAGAAGCATTATTTAAAGCGATCGGTACAGTCTCTATTGTTGAGGAGGCACAAATGGATGCAGTCACAGGTGTTGCTGGTAGTGGACCTGCTTACTTCTATTACATGGTAGAAGCAATGGAAAAAGCAGCTCAAGAGGCTGGACTCTCTGAACAACAATCACGAGACTTAATTACTCAAACAGTCGTTGGGGTTGGCAAACGACTTCAACAAACAAGTAAAACACCTAAACAATTATATAAAGAAGTCATGAGTCCTGGTGGTACAACGGAAGCAGGCATTAATGAATTATCTGCTCACGCTACACAGGAAATCTTACAAAAAGCGATTGGTAAAGCTGTTAAGCGTTCAACAGAACTTGGTTCAGCGTATACACCAACAAATTGATCTAGATGAAAAGGCGGAGCTTCCATTAGAGAAGCCACGCCTTTTTCATTTAAATAAAGTCAGAGAATCTTCACACATCTAACTCAAATGTAGGCAAAACGTATATTTCCAATTAAAGTTTTAGTAAAATAAACTGTGGACTTATTTTAAAAGGAGAATTATACATATATGACTACACTCAAACTCTATCAATCTCGTCTGAATCAACTCGTCGAAAATAAATGGTTTACCGGAACCATTATTACTCTAATTATCATAAATGCTATAATTGTAGGGTTTGAAACCTCTCCAACTATTTACACATCGTATCAATCCTTTTTCTCAATAGCAGATCGGGTATTACTTTATCTGTTCACCATTGAAATTGTCCTGCGCTTTTTAGCTGTCCCTCCTAAAACATTTTTCTCAAAGGGATGGAACTGGTTTGATTTCATTATTGTTGGTATGGGCCATCTTTTTGCTGGTGCACACTTTGTTACGGTTCTGCGAATCCTTCGTGTGCTTCGTGTTTTGCGAGCAATCTCGGTCATTCCATCCCTTCGCCGGTTAGTGGATGCGTTAATTCTAACCATCCCATCAATGGGGAATATCTTTGTCCTAATGTCGATTTTCTTCTACATTTATGCAGTGATCGGCACCATGCTCTTTTCATCGATTGCACCTGAATACTTTGGAAGTTTACCACTATCATTACTCTCATTATTTCAAGTGGTGACATTAGAATCCTGGGCTAGTGGGATTATGTGGCCAATCTTCAATATCAATCCATGGGCATGGATTTACTTCGTATCCTTTGTGTTACTAGGTACCTTTATTATTTTCAACTTATTTATTGGTGTCATTGTTAACAATGTAGAAAAGGCAAATGAACAAGATGACGAAAATGAAAATGGCGTACAGCCAACCATGGCTGAATTAAAGCAAGAGCTTGATGAGATTAAGCGTTTGTTGAAAGAACGATCATAAGAACAAACCCAGGTCTGACTATGGACCTGGGTTTGTTCTTATATTCCCCATTCAATGACTAAGCCTGCAAAAGACAATCCTCCCCCAAAACCATAAAGTAAAATGGTGTCTCCTTCCTTTAATTTACCTTCTACATGTGCTTTGGTAAGTGCTAACGGGATAGTTGCAGACGATGTGTTGCCATAATCGACTAAGCTGTATAACGTTTGCTCCAGCGGAAACTCCGCTCTATCACAAATCGATTCAATCATACGTAAGTTTGCACTATGCGGGACAAACCAACTTACCTCTTTTAAAGTCATTGATGCTTTGTCTAACAGTGATTTCATCCCTTTGGGTACCGAGGTAACCGCCCATTTGTAGACTTCTCTCCCATTTTGAACGATGTGGGATGTCGCTTTAATCTCTTCACCAAACAACTGATTTGAAAAGTTAGAGCTATACAAGTGTTTGCCTTTTTCTCCTTCTGAGCCTACATGAGCCGCTATAAAGCTAGGATGTTGTTCGTCAAACTCTACAAGGGCAACACCTGCGCCATCTCCAAACAGAATACAAGTCGTTCGATCCTCATAATCAGTGATCTTTGATAATGTTTCTGCACCTACAACTAGAACTTTTTTATGAAGCCCGGATGTTATTAAGCCGTTGGCCAAGTGCAATCCATATGTGAAACCAGCACATGCTGCGTTTAGATCTAATGCTCCAGCGTGTTGAATTCCGAGTTTTGCTTGTAGCAAGGAGGCTACACTCGGTGTTTTGAAATCGGGAGTCAAAGTGCAAACAATAATCATGTCAACATCATCTAATTTTTTTTGAGATCGATATAATAAGTCTTGAATCGCTTGAAAACTTAAATCACTTGTATATTCATCTTTGCTTGCTATTCTTCGCTCTTTAATCCCTGTACGTTGGATAATCCATTCATCACTTGTATCAACCATCTTTTCTAAGTCATCATTTGTTAATGCCTTATCCGGTACATAGGACCCCATCGCTGTAATTCTTGCTTTTGATTGATTCATAGCGCCACGCTCCTCTTTCATATAGTTATATACCTTTAAATTATAACATCGTCTTAGTACCAGGTACTAATCATTTATTCAAAAAAAGACCGACTAGATTCACTAGTTGGTCCACTTTCTCTTATTTATTGGATCGTCCCATCAGATGCTCCGAAGAACTCTTCATAAAGGGCCTGCACTGCACGATCAGCGTCTTCTTGATGAACCCCTAATACTAAACTAACCTCAGATGAACCTTGGTTAATCATTTCGATGTTCACATGCGCACGAGCCAGCGCCTGGGTTGCGCGTGCTGATACACCTACCGTGTTATGCATGCCTTCTCCAACGATCATCACCATTGAAAAATCCTTCTCAATGTAAACATCATCGGCGTGAAGCTCATTCTTGATTCGTTCAATGATTCGTCCTTCTATATCTGGCGTTAACTGATGTTCACGTAAGATAACGGATGTATCATCAATACCAGATGGAATATGTTCATACGACAAGCCATCATCTTCAAGAATTTGAAGAAGACGACGACCAAATCCAACTTCTCGGTTCATTAAGTATTTGCGTACGTAAATTGTAGAAAACCCATCATCAGCAGCAATTCCAATTACCGGATTGAAAAAATACTCCCTTTCTGCAATAATCATTGTTCCAGATGATGAGGGATTGTTTGTGTTTTTCACACATACAGGAATTCCATTTCGGAAAGCAGGAATTAAGGCTTCATCATGAAAAACAGAAAATCCCGCATATGAAAGCTCGCGCATTTCACGATACGTCATCCGTTTAATTTCTACTGGATTTTCCACAACCGTTGGATTGGCAGCATAAACAGAATCAACATCCGTAAAGTTCTCATATAATTCAGCCTGAGTTCCAGCTGCTAAAATAGCCCCTGTAATATCTGAGCCTCCGCGCGGAAATGTCACAAGCGTTCCTTCTGGTGAATATCCAAAAAACCCCGGAAACACAATCACTTCTTCACGATCACGTAATTTAATTAAATGCTCGTATGCTTCCGGTAACACTTGAGCGTTCCCGGGCTCATCACTCACAAGTAGTCCTGCATCCTTAGGGTTTAAATAAATTGCATTCATGCCCTCGCTCTTTAAGAAAGCTGCAATTAACTTCGCATTATTGTCTTCTCCACTTGCTTTAATTGCATCCATAAACACACCCGGTTTATCTCGGTTTGTTTCAAGACGTTCGCGCAGGTCTGCCTCTATTACACTAATAACATCGCGATCAACCTTCAAGTCATCAGCAATCAAACGATAGCGTTCTACAACGGCTTGTAGTTGCTCCTCAGCCTCACCCGTTGAAAGACTTAGTTCACCTAATTCAATTAACAAATCCGTTACTTTTGAGTCATGTTTGTCACGTTTTCCCGGAGCTGATACGACGACAATTTTTCTTTCTGTATCTTCTGCGATAATTGCTGCAACCTTACGGATTTGCTCCGCACTCGCTACAGACGATCCCCCAAACTTTGCAACCTTCATATTCCCTCTCCAGCTCCTAACTTTTATCTCTCTATTCCGTATTCTTAACATTCCAAATATAGCATAGTTATGCACTTTCCGCAAAGATGCTAAGGCTAGAAAGAAGACAAAGAGAGCCAGTTTGAAAGCGTTAGAAGGCTTTAGCTACATGTGAGGTATTGTTACTGTATGAAAGACAATTATTCTTCATAATCATGTGTTTCAACATAAAAAAGGTATAGAAATTCATAATCATCATTTGGTTGAATAGCATGCTCAATATCAAAGCTTCTAAAGGCTCCATTAGGACTAATAGCCAGATGTGCTATATAGGTTCTTTCATCTTCTTCGTTTTCACCCATTAGATTGAGTGCTTCTTCCCCGATGTTCTCATCAGATGAATAGGCTTTTTCCTCCACATTAATCGATCCTATCTCAGCCGAGGCTAATGAATAAAAACCACTCTCAGAACTGACTCGTACATCCACTGACATCTGAGAATCATCATCTTCATTGAGCATGATAAATAACTTTTTGTAATTCTCCTCGACACGCTCTTCATCTTCGTTTGCACTTTTCCCAAGAGATAAGAGGACTCGATCATCTTTTAATTCCCCATAGATATATTCCTCTACACCCACACTCATTGCTTTACCCTTTTTAAGTTCACCTTCCAAATCAAATAAATAGGTTTCTTTTCCGATCGAATCAAATAATATTTCTTCATTATCAGTTAATTCTGCTTCTTTAATCGTTAGTTCCGTCTGTGAACACCCCATTAGAAGTATGCCTAGACTTAAGATATATATATATTTTATTAAATGTTTCAAATGTGTACTCCTTTATTCATATTCAATATAAAATGCAAGTAAGTGACCCGGGCTTTGCATAGATTCAATGTCATTAAGTTCAATCGGAGTGATGTCCTCTCCAATTTGATATGATCCAATAAAGGTTTTTTCAACCTCATTAATCAATACTCCTTCACCATACAACTCGATACTTGCATGCCCCATATGCTCAAATACTGGTAATACTTGATTAAAATTAGTGCGGACCATTCCTTCGTCGTCATTCACTTGAACGATTCCATCTAACTGATCATTATTCTCTCCATTAATATTTAGGGCAATAAGGATTGATTGAATCGGGTGATTCGGATCAGGCGTCATTTCAAATCCTTCTTCCACACGTTCACCATCTATATAATAGTCCATTCCGATTTTCACTTGCTTGCTTTGATTTAATTGGCCAACATCGATCCAGACTCCGTAATCTGTAATGACTTCTAATAGCTCATACTCATTTTCTGAAAGCTGCTTAGGTTTTATTTCGTTTTGTTCCACTTCTGCGTTCACAGCCTGACAGGCAGTGAGCGTAAATAACAAGAAGCTCAAGCCAAGAACTAGTTGTTGCTTCACTTTATCCATCCCTCCTTAATCTTACATTCATTTTACATTGGCTTTTAAAAATAAATAGCTGTTTCCAGTTTAATTTAGGAAAATTTTAGAATTGTATCGATTCTAATCGTATTTTGTTGTTTGTCCTCCTTAAGATGTTGTAAAATACAAGTACGTTAAATAGAGACCAAGCACACTTGGAATACTAGAGAGACCGGAGTGAACGCAGATGACACGTGTATTACCACCAAAAGCTGAACGCCATCGTATGTTTGGCTCAGTTGAACCAATAGAGGGTACAAAACCCAAAACAAAGGAAGACATGCCTGACTTACAAAACAAGCCTTCAGATTACTTTTTCCCCATCCAACAAGTAGGTATTTCTAAAGTGAAGTATCCAGTTATGGTTGAATCGGTTTGGGCGCCTGAAACGCAAACTGCTACTGCTGAGTTTCGTTTGACAACGAATTTAGGTGCGGACTTTAAAGGCATTAACATGAGCCGTTTAACGGAGCAATTACATTCCTTTTATCAGGTTCATCTACTTTCGCCTGAAACTCTTCGTGAGTTAGCAGCTATTCTGGCTCGTGAAATGAATCAAACAGGAGCTCAAATCGAAGTTACATTCCCTTGGTTCTTTGTGAAAAAAGCACCTGAGACGGATAAAGAGGGCTTAGCACACGCTGAGTTAACATACAAAGTTGAATTTGATGAGGCTACAGGTTACAAAACAGAGATTAGTCTTGAAGCAGCAGTGACTACGCTATGCCCTTGCTCAAAGGAAATTAGTGAGTACAGCGCTCATAACCAACGCAGCTTTGTGACCATGTCCATTCGTACAACGGAAGATTCACAGACGGACTGGAAAACGGCTTTAGTTGAAGCTGCTGAATCTAATGCCAGCTCAATTCTATACCCAGTACTGAAACGACCTGATGAAAAAGCCGTTACCGAACGAGCATATGAAAATCCTCGCTTTGTTGAAGATCTGGCACGACTTGTAGCAGCTGACTTGTATGAGCATGAGGAAGTGCGCGAATTCACAATTCATTGCAGAAACGAAGAGTCCATCCACCAGCACGACGCTGTAGCTAAGCTACATTATAATAAAGATGCATAATAAAAAGCGTTTGGGCAGAAGCCTAAACGCTTTTTTCATGGATCCATTGCCTGAGAAGCTGATCCTTTTCCGGATGTTTTAAAAATGCATCCGATACACATGCTCGTAAAAGCTCCGTTCGTTTCTCCTTGGAAAGCGTTGGATGATTCAAAACAGTTTCGCGAACTTCCGCTAACATCTTAAGCTCTTCCTGTACATTTGCTTCTTCTAACGCATCACTGAGGATGGACTTTAGTTTAGGAAGATACGCCGGGTACGTACCTCCTGTGTGTATGGCTAATGAAACAGGAGGTTCTTCTAACACAGCTGGAAAATGAAAGTCGCTCACCTTCGCATTATGCGCTGCGTAAATCCACTGTCCTTTAGCTGCTTTCGCGATAAGTTCATCATTCAACAACGAATTATTTGTTGAAATAAACAGAATATCGCTTGTAAATGTCTCTGCACGAGTCAGTTTTCGCTTCTCCCAACATAGGTCAGGAATCAAGCTAACTAGTTCGTCGTCAAGTGTTGGAGAAATGATCGTTACAATCGCTCCAGCCTGAACGAGAATGGGAATTCGTTTGGCTGCTACCTTACCACCACCAACACACGTAACGGTCCTTTCGTTTACATTTACCATTAAAGGAATTCGATCCGGCATTTACCTCACCCCAGTTTCGCCAGTACCTCATTTGTACGTTTCTTTAGTACATGTATGAGTTGATCGTCAAACCCTAAATAATCACCTAAGATAAACGTCTTATCGGATCGTTGATTTAACTCCGCTAGTTGCTTTTCTAAACCTTTCATTAACACGCCTGTAAAAAGCAAATAAGGAATAACATAAATGGTGTCGGCTTCAAGACGAGCTGCTTTTTCTAGTCCTTCATCTACAGTTGGATGCGTGGCAGCAATGAAGCACACCTCTACATCTTTAATAGGTGTCTGTTCCCAGGCCAAACGAGCAATTTTAAAAAGATCACTTGTTTGTTCAGGATCACTACTCCCTCGTCCCACAAGAACGAGCGTAACGGCTTCACGATCTTCAAAGGTTGGACGGTGATCAATAGACTTTAATCCTGCCTCTTCAGCTCTTTGTTTAATTAAATCAACAATGATTGGTTCAATTCCGAACGGTCTTCCATATGCAAAGCGAACATGAGGGAACTGCTTTTGCGCTTTCTCGATTTCTTCAGGAATGTCTTCTTTAGCATGCATGGCTGTAAGCAATAATACAGGGACCACCGCAATATGTGTGGCTCCTTGCTCCACACAGGCACGGGCAGCCTCAACAATCGTTGGAGAGGTAAGTTCTATGAATCCTGTTTCTTGAATCGGCACATCAGGAAACTGTGTTTTTGTTTTTTCAATGAAGGATAAAAGCTCCTGATTCCCTGCTTCTACTCTGCTTCCGTGGCCCACATATAAGATAGCCATTTTCACGTTGTCCAGCTCCTTTTTTGTTCCAATAACCAATCTGTTAACACGTCCCAACTTGGCTCTCTTAACGTATGTGTAATTGAAAAACCAGCCTTTTTAGCCGCTGCTTCTGATGCTTGTCCAAAGCAGACAACTCGAACCTTCGTACTCCATTCTTCGGGAGTTAACCCAAGTTCAAACGCACCTTGTATGAGACTTTCCACTGATTTTGCATTTGGTACCACTACCACTTCAATTCTTTCTTCATCATATAAACGAAGGAGTGTTTGATTGGATTGCAAGAATGGCAATAGTTGATGCGTGCAAATAAATTGATGAGATAAGTTTACCTCAACTGGCTCCGTTTGACCAAGGATGAGGGAAGTACGATCAGAACTCCATTCCTTTTGACTCGCTTGAATCCCTCGCTTGGCCAACGCCACTCTACCTGCTTTTGTTTTCGCAACTACGTCTGCTCGAATTTCTCGTATATCCATCTTTAAACTAAACAACCAGTCAAAAAACCATTCTACATCTTCTACGGCCTCAAGCTGAATTTGTTGAAAGGAAGAAAGATTAATCCCATCAGGAAAATGGTTCTGTTTGATCTGCCACCTCGGATATTCAAACACTTCCGCTCCAAGCGTCCGCAACTTCTCGGCGCCAATGCTTTCTTGATGTGAACTGCGCGCGAGTAAAACATGTGTATTAAATAAAGGTTGAGATTCAAACCAGCTTGATGTCCCTTCTCCAATCCCTGCTACATCTCCTACTAATGTAATAGCCGGGTTTGAAATCTGCGCTTCTTTTACTTTTCGAACAATGGTTGAGAGCGTACCCGTGACTGTTCGCTGCTTTCCAAGCGTTCCCCATTGGATTACTTTTACAGGTTGATCAGCGCTTCGTCCATACAAAATCAGATTCGACGTAATTTCATCTAATTTCTTTACTCCCATATAAAAAGCAAGGGTATCCACTCCATTGGCTAGAGCCTGCCAGTCGATGGTTGATGTTCCCGTTTGGTTGTGTCCTGTAACAACCGCAAAGGACGTACTGACGTTTCGATAGGTAACCGGTATTCCTGCGTATAACGGGGCTCCAATGCCGGAAGTGATGCCTGGAATGATTTCATATGGGATCTGATAAGGATCGAGCGCTTGTGCTTCCTCCCCCACTCGTCCAAATACCCCAGGATCTCCGCCTTTTAATCTGACAACCTTGTTCCCTTCACTTGCATAGGTAACAAGTAACTCATTAATGGATTCCTGTCTAATTAAATGTCTATCGGGAAGCTTTCCGCAATACACTAATTGAGCACGGGGATGGCAATGTTCAAGCAATATTGGATTTACAAGCCGATCATACAAAATGACATCTGCTTCTTTTAATCGTTCTAAAGCCTTTACCGTTAAAAGACCAGCATCTCCTGGACCTGCGCCAACAAATGAAACAAAACTTTTATTTTGCATGAGAGTCTCTCCTTTTTATGCACGCTCTTTCTATTGGGAAAGTATTCCCATTAAAAATGTAAGATTATCTTCCATAGTGTCAGACAACTAAAATTGATTGTGATATATTATTACAAAGAAACTGGTTGCAGTGATTTTTAGTGAGGTGGAACAGTTGTCTTATAAAGATAAAAAAGTCATCACCATTGGGATAGTAAGCGAACTTACTGGGTTATCTGAACGGAAAATTCGTTATTATGAAGAGCGAAAGTTATTGTTTCCCGAACGTTCAAAGGGCGGAACTCGTAAATACTCTTTTCTTGATGTTGAACGTTTAATTGATATTGCTAACAAGATGGAAGATGGAATGCAAACGTTCGAAATCAGAAAAATGGAACAAAAAGCCATTAAGAAACAAGAAGTACGTGAACGGATGCTTCGAGGCCAAATTAACGCTGCATTTAATATCCGTAAATAAAGTACATTGAAAGCAGGGAGCATTGCGCTTCCTGTTTTTTTGTGTGGCTATTTATTCCATGATTTTAATGTTCACTTCGAGTCATACTACCAATTATTAAGGTCTACTCAATTTTTGGCAGGACAAAGGAGTCTGTAATCACATGAATCTTAAACGTTTTATCAAACCTCTTCTAATTATTGCGGCATGCGCCCTTGTCGTTGTTGCAGCAAGTTATACGTTTCCTACAGATCAAGCAGCAGATGATCAAGGGGTCTCAGTCAAGCAACAATACGACGTCCATTCAATGGATCGATTGTTAGCGAGTGACTTAAAACAAACAACCTCACTCTTTATCCAACAAATCAATCAACAGCTTGAAGCCTGGGCCGATTCTTCCTCCATGTCGACTGCATCTTTTCAGGAAGAACTGAAGGAACATCCTCATATTACAGGATATGCCCGAATGAAGGATCATCAAGTTCTTGAAAGCGCTGGTTTTCAAGGAGAACCAAATCTAAGCAACCTAGACCAAGCTAAAGGAGATCATCAGTACTCAGATCCATATGAACGAAATGGTAGCCAGTATATGCTTCTAGGTAAAACACTTGAAGACGGCTCGACTATTATCGGTGAAGTAGATCTAACGTTTGTGAAGTCCTTTATAAAGGATATTGCATCTGTAGCTGATGCAGGTGGAAATTTCTTTGCTTCAAACGAAAACACCAATGTTGAATGGAAAACGATGGACGATGTACCATCAGGTCAACATATCGAGACGGTATCCGAGCTTGGCTGGAAAATCGTTGTTCATTCAGAGGATCAAAGACCAATGAACGCAACAGAACATTTCCATGAGAGCCGTGCAGTCGTTAAGCTAAAGTCTGCGAGTGATGCTAAGAAGTTCTTTGAAGCAAATGATCAGCTTACGATCATTGAAACCAACGAACCCTTCTATTTAGTTGAGAAAAAAGATACAAGCTCCAAAGAGTTGTTGAATCAGCTAGAGGGCAGTCCTTATGTAATCTATGCTGAGCCTGATTATCGTTTTGCTAAACAAGACGCCATTCCTAACGATGAATTTTTTGAACCTTATCAATGGAATTTGAAACAGCTTGATCTTGAAAAAGCATGGAATGACACAGACGGTTCTGGTGTAACCATCGCTATCATTGATACAGGTATTGATCCAAATCATATTGAACTTAAGAATAAATCAGAAACAGGCTACAACGCAATTGATGACACTGAAGATGCAACCGATCAACATGGTCATGGTACTCATGTATCAGGAATCGCTGCAGCTGTAACGGATAACCAGGACGGGATTGCCGGCGTGTCTTGGAACAGTAAAATCCTACCGATTAAAGTACTTGACGAAAATGGCGAAGGGTCTTCTTACGCCGTAGCCAAAGGTCTTTATTGGGCAGTTGATAACGGGGCAGATGTGGTGAATATGAGCCTCGGTGATTATCATGATTCTAAAGTTCTCTATGATGCCATTCGTTATGCCTACGAAAAAGACGTAGTCATTGTGACAGCTTCAGGGAATGACAATGTTGGAGATGCCATGTATCCTGCTGCTTATCCTGAGGTCTTAACCGTTGCTGCTTTAGATGAATCAAAAGAACGAGCTTTTTATTCTAACTACGGTGACCATGTCGATATTGCAGCTCCTGGAACAAGCATCCCGAGTTTGTTTCTCGATGATCAATACGTAGTGATGTCTGGTACCTCCATGGCAAGTCCTCATGTTGCTGGATTGTGTGCACTTATTCGCTCCGTTAACCCCTCTTTGTCAAACGATGAAGTCTATGACATTGTACGGGATACGGCTACCGACTTAGGCGCTCCTGGAGTCGATCAGTATTACGGCTACGGAGAAATAAATGCCAATGCAGCCATCAATCAAGCAAAACAATAGCAAAGAAGAGGAGAGAACCCCCCTCTCCTCTTTTTATATTAAATCACTCGACTTAAGATACTCGATAACCTTCTCAACGAGGTCTTCTACCGCTTCTTTGTCTGAATCTAAAATAAGCTCTGGATGACTTGGTTCTTCATAAGGCGAACTAATTCCTGTGAACTCAGGAATGACACCCTCTCTCGCTTTTTTATATAATCCCTTTGGATCTCTTTTCTCACATTCTTCAAGTGAACAGCGTACAAACACTTCAATGAATTCACCTTCCCCAAGCAGTGAGCGTACAGCTTGACGGTCTTCTTTAAAAGGGGAAATAAAGGCAGTTGAAACAAGCACTCCCGCATCAACAAATAGTTTGGCTACCTCGCCAATCCTCCGAATATTCTCTTTACGATCCTCATCTGAAAAGCCTAATCCTTTATTTAAGCCTAAACGGATATTGTCTCCATCCAGAAGATATGAATGCTTTTTTTCTTGGATTAGCCGCTGCTCTAACGCATTAGCAATGGTTGATTTACCTGCTCCAGATAAACCAGTAAACCAAATGACTGCACTCTTATGTCCTTTAAGTGCTTGACGTTTTTCTTTTGTAACCTCTGCTTGATGCCAGTATAAATTCGAGGTCGTGTTCGTCATGATACAGTCACCTTTTGCATGCCCCGAATGAGGACTTCCACTACTTCTTTCCGACTAAACTCTACAGGTGGAACTTCTCCATTTGTAAGCATTTCTCTAACCTTTGTGCCAGATAGGATGACGCGATCATCCGCACCATGCGGGCATGTTTTTGTAGAAGCCATGTTTCCACAAGCCTTGCAATAAAAGCTATGCTCGAAGAATAATGGACGAATCCCAAGATCTTCTTCTGAAAACTGATCAAAAATCCGTTGAGCATCATACGTTCCATAATAATCACCCACACCAGCATGGTCTCTACCGACGATAAAATGAGTGCATCCATAATTTTTTCGAACCAACGCATGGAAAATGGCTTCTCTAGGTCCTGCATACCTCATCGCAGCCGGAAAAACAGCTAGGGATACTCGGTCTTTTGGATAATAATGATCCAGGAGAACTTCATAGCTCTCCATTCTGACATCGGCAGGGATATCATCTGACTTTGTTTCACCAACAAGTGGGTTTAATAGCAGCCCATCAACTATCTCAAGAGCTGACTTCTGAATATACTCATGAGCCCTATGAACAGGATTACGCGTTTGGAAGCCGACAATTGTACTCCAACCGTTCTCCAGGAACCTGGCTCTTGTGTCAGCAGGGTCTATATGATAGCTTTCAAATCTTCCTTTATCAAGTCGTTTCGTTAAAATGATTGATCCTGCAACATACACAGAAGGACGGTCATATAGCTTCTTCACACCTGGATGAGCTGAATCACTTGTAAGATAGACCTGTTTCGCTTCCAATTCTTTATCAGGTGTATACCATTCTGAAATGGTAATCGTCCCGTATACTTCTCCATTATAAACCAATTTCGCTTCTTCTCCAACAGCGAGCGTAGCAGCTGTTTCCTCCGTAACAGGCAGCGTAATCGGAATACTCCAAACCGTTCCGTCCGTTAGTCTCATTGAAGATACGACTGAATGATAATCAGCTTCATTCAAAAACCCTGTTAAAGGACTGAATCCACCAATTGCAATTAATTCCAAATCAGATAAGGCAAATGAGTCTAGCTCAATTTCCACTTTTGCCTTTGATAAATCGTAATTTGGTTGATACCTATTAACCAGTTCTCCCCCGTGGGCTGAAATTGACGTCATGTAAACCCTCTCCTTTATTGATGCAATCCGCATTCTGTTTTATCAGTGCTTGACCATCTTCCACTACGACTGTCTGCGCCCTTTGCAACAGGCTTTGTACAATAAGTACAGCCGATACTTGGGTAGTTATGATCATGTAACGAGTTGTAAGGAAGCTTATGAAGCTTAATGTACATCCAGATCTCGTCTTCCTTCCAATGAATTAAAGGGCAAACCTTTACTGATTTAAATCGATTATCTTGGTTCACGAATTCGGTATTCGCCCTTGTAGGTGATTGTTCTCTTCTTAAGCCCGATATCCAGGCAGCTTTTTGACTCAGCTTGCTATCTAACGGATCAAGCTTACGGATTTTACAGCATAGATCAGGATTTGTTTCCCAAAGCTTCTCTCCATGAATCTCCGCTTGCTCATCAGGAGTGAGTCCAGGTTTCTCTAATTCAATTCGCAGATCTGGATATTTCTCTTGAACCTCTTTAATGAGTGAATAGGTCTCTAAAAAGTGAAAATCTGTATCTAAAAATAAGATGTGTGCGTTTGGTCGTATTTTACTAATGAGATCAATTAGCACCATACTTTCCGCTCCGAAACTACAGGCATACACAAGCTCATCCCCATACATGTCAAAAGCCCAACGCAATATGTCCAGGGTGTCTAAACGAGCTAATGATTGATTAAGCTGCTTAAACGCTTCTACATCGGTATTTTCATAGAGTACGAGTTTAGACATTTTCTCCTCCTTTTTATTTTGCTTTTTCCACTCTAACTTTTTCGTTCTTCTCCATTTGAACTACTTTTCCATCCTGAACAAAAATAGTCACCGATCCAAATTTGAGATTTTCTAAAAGATCTGACAACTTATCATAAACCTGCTTACTTGAGGGATCCATATGTGGCCTCCTTTTTCATTTAGCCAAACATAATTCCTTGTAATTTCATATGTTTTATTAGTTTAATAGTATTCTATCGGTTAAGAATAGTGATGTCAATGAACATTCAAAAAAATCAGTTTAAAGTTTCACTCGAAACTTGTTAAAATCTAGGATTTCAGCTGACTGTTTTTGGATGAACTCTGCACGATATTTTTCTTTTACACGTTTATCGAATGTTTTTTTAGAAATGGGTCTCGGTTTCGACCAAGCTAGCGACTCGGGATTATCCCAACATTCATGCGTAATGATTTCTTGTTTATAATAATATGAATTTCCTGAGGGAAAGATTTCACAAATATATTTAACGGTCTGTTTTGTATGCATTAAAGCACCTCCATCTTTAAGGATCACCTTTGATTAGATGGATTATTCAGCTGAATGGGCTAAGTTGGAAGCGTTTTAGTTTTCTTGACAAAAAGCTAAATCTCTTAGTACGATAAGAGAAAGAACTGGTATGATGCACTTAGCCTCAAACCTCGAGTACCCCCAAAATTAAATTGCTGTTCAAAAATACTTAAAAAAGAAGTGATTTCCTTGTTCGATATTTTAAAAAATCAACAGCTCATGGATAAAGAGATTGAAGAATTACTAATTCCCGCAGAAAAAGTCGCTCATGTTCAGTTGAACAATCCACTTGAACATGCGTTACTTGTTTTAGTGAAATCAGGATATACAGCAATACCCGTTTTAGATACGAAAGATAAACTTCATGGATTGATTAGTAAATCCATCATTCTAGATTCCTTGCTTGGACTCGAATTTATTGAAGTCGACAAACTTCAAAACAAAATTGTCGCTGATATCATGGAAACAGATGTACCAACCATTCAACAAAATGCTACATTCGCACGAGCTTTAACCCTTTCTATTAATCATCCATTTATGTGTGTGGTCGATGAAAACGGTCTGTTTGTTAGTATCTTAACAAGGCGTTCCATTCTTGCCTTAGTCAGTAAATATTTGCATATGTAACAAAAAAAGATGACCGCATGTTAGCGATCATCTTTTTTTGTTTGTTGAAAAGCTTGTTGTATTTGTTTTTCTCTTGTTTTAAACATGTACGTAAGTATTCGATGGGATACAGCGCTCGGCACGTTTGCAGCAAACTCAAGCTCATCCGTCATGACGCTTTTACCATCCTCACGTGTGAAACGGTGAGTATGACGCCAATATGTGAATGGAAACGGTGGTTTCTCAGCGATATCAACAAAGTAATATGGCTTTTTCACAGTCTCAATTGTCGCCTTCCAGCTTAATCCAACACCCCATAGACCGATCTTCATGTTAATTTCGCTTCCTTCAACCGACTGTTCTTCCGCTTCTTTAATTTGAACCTTAGGAAATCGTTGAATTTTCGCGAGATTGCGTGGATCTTGAAAAAAGTCCCAAACCTGCTTCATGGGTGCATCGATTGTTGTTTTGTAGGTATAGATGAGTCTATCCATAGTCTTTGCCCCTTTTATCCTGTCTGACCTTTTTTCGCAGTATATCACGAATCCAAATAAATAAACAAAAAGACGCACACGTTAGTGCCAATAGGAGGTTACATTAAGCGTAGATATTGACTAAGAGGCCTTTGATTTCTCCAACCTTGCTTAAAATATCTAAGCTACTTTTTTGCTTATCTAGTACATCGTTTGTAAGGTCGATTAGCTTACGATCAACCTCTTCAACAAGCTTGTAGATTTTGGTGCGGCCTCTTCTGTTAAACCCGCGACGTTCCTCTAAGCTTAACCCATGCTTTACTGCATCATCCATGAATTCCTTTACAAGCTTTTTATACGTATGTAATTCGTCAATCGTTCTTGTCTCAGCAAGGACCTTTCCTTGTTCCTCTACTTTGTGCATAAGCTTTGTTAACTGCTCAACTGCTTTATCTGTACGCTGTTTGTTCATCACTTCTGAAAACGTGGTAGAAGGTTGAACCTCAGCCTTTTTCCGTTCCACTTTATGGACACCGGTTCTCATAATCCGCTCTACGTCCATTTGGTTCACGCCTTTCTTAGATCATTTTCCATTCTGAAAAAGACGAAAAGGACAATGCCTTCTCGTCTACTGATTATTGTAACAGCTGCAGGACACCTTGTGGAAGCTGATTTGCTTGTGCCAGCATTGCTGTCGCTGATTGGTTTAAGATATTGTTACGGGTGAATTCCGTCATTTCTAGAGCCATATCTGCATCTCGGATTCGAGATTCTGATGATGTTAAGTTTTCTTTTGTGACTTGGAGATTGTTGATTGTGTGCTCTAATCGGTTTTGGATGGCGCCGAGTGTGGAGCGGTTCTTAGAGACGTTTGCAATTGCTACGTCTAATTTTTCAATTGCATCTTCAGCAGCTGCGTTTCCAGATGTTCCTTCACTGTCTTTTACACTTATTTCATCAATTCCAAGCTTTTCTGCATTCATTTCTGGAATAGTAAAATCTACAGATTGTTCGGCATTCGGTCCAATTTGAAATTTAATTGTACCTAAATCTCCATTTAATAATTTTTTAGAGTTGAATTCAGTTTTTGTTGAAATTGAATCAATTTCTTTAACTAGTTGATCTATTTCATCCTGTATCTGATCCCGATCAAACTCATCATTCGTATCATTCGCCGCCTGCACAGCAAGCTCTCGCATACGTTGAAGCATGGAGTGCACTTCCTGCATTGCGCCTTCTGCTGTTTGCATGAGTGATACGCCGTCTAACGCATTGCGTTCTGCCATATCAAGTCCACGGATTTGTGAACGCATTTTTTCGGAGATGGCAAGACCTGCTGCATCATCTGCTGCGCGGTTAATCCGGAGACCAGATGATAGCTTTTCAAGGTTTTTGGATGTGTGAATTTGGTTTTGGCTTAGGTTTCGGTAAGCATTTAAAGCTTGAATATTATTGTTAATTTTCACGAATTTCGCTCCCTCTTCTTATTCATATGAAGCCATTTTTTCGTATGCATTTGTTTGCTTATGATTTATCCGGTCATTCGCGACACGTTTGTCTTTAACAGCTTCGATCATGGCACTAAATAAGGCTAATATGATTTCATGTACGTGTTGGATGCGCACCCTGTCTTTTAATAAGTTAGCAGTGACTACTTCATCTGCCAGATAGTTATACAGCTGTTCAAGCTGATCGGCAAGGATGCCGGCCTCGTAATTTATACCGACGCCAAGGCGTTCAAGAATATCATTTGTTTTCTGTAAGTGCTTATTTGCTTGTTCATAGTTATCATGTTCAATATGGTTCTCTGCCGATTCAAGATTATTAAGTGCTGCCTCATATAAAAGCAGTGTGAGTTCTTGAGACGTCTTTTTGTGCAAAGTCTCTTGAGAAATTAATGGCACAAGATCACTCCTTTATCTCAACTATTATATCGGCATCCTTCGCTCAATCTTAATAGCTTTCTTCCATCTCTTCGATTAATAATAAGATTTCTGCCATGACTGAATATAATTGTGGAGGAATATTATCTCCCAGGTCCATGTCTAATAAGCTTGTAAGTAAGGATGAATCTTCTTGTAGATGTACATCATGTTCCTTAGCGAGCTCCACCATTTGTTTGGCGACTCTTCCTCTTCCTTGAGCTACAACTTTTGGCGCAGCCGATTCATCTTCGTAACGAATGACAGCTGCAGACGGACCGCTTGTTTGCTTTTTTTGTTTAAGGTTCACGTATTGAAATTGATTCATATCTTAAAATCAAATCCTTTATCACTGGAATAAACTTGGTTTTTAGGCGTCTGAATGGATTCCGGGTTTTGATTCTTTGAGAAAGGTGAGAATGACACCGAAGAGATTGAATAACCAACTTCCTCTACCTTTGCTATAGCCTTTTCCACAAGTGGCTCCATTTTTAATTTGAAATCCTTTTGGTCATTCGTGAGAGTAACGGATAACTGTCTTTGAACCGCTTTAATTGAAATTCCAATTTCTCCAAGCTTTGGTGTTTCCATTAGAAAATATAAACTGCAATTTTGCCAATCGACTTGTTCGCCTTCTTTTTTCGATTGAATGTAGCATTGAAGCTGTTCTACTTTTTGTTCAAGGACTAATGGTAGTTGAAAGAATAAGCTCTGTAATGGCTGAGCATCCTGTTTACTTAGTAGCTGTTGGCCTGTTACATGTTGAAGAGCCTGACTAGCAAGTTGTGATGTTTTACCACTCTCATCCTGACTTTTTACTAATTGGATTAAAGACTGCTTTAAATTACGTTCTAGTGGCACGTCTTTTTCAGGCTCTCTTTGGCTGAATTTCTGTGCGACATCAGCCTCATGATTAAGCCCTAATTGTTTCACAGCTTCAAAGGCACCTCTTGCCGTACCTGTTTTCGCTTTAACAGCTGCCTCTTCCATTTGGAAAAGCGGAGTGGTTTGAGGCTTTCTCTGCTCTTGATTTAGTTGCTGTAGCGCGCTATCAGTCACTACCTTAGTCTCAGATGGTTTGTATGTAATGGCTTCAACCTGCTTTTGCACCTCGGCAACAATATTTGCCGCTTGTTGACTTCTTCCGGCAGTGAGATGTTGCCTTGCTTCAGCTAGCTTGCTACTTGCCAGCATTAATTGTTTTTCCGTTTTCATGTTAGCAAATAGCATCGCTTCACCGCGCAGGATGGAGTGATCTAATTTACGTATGATCGAGTCTAGTTGATTTTTAGATGCATGTGTATCTGAACGATTAGGTGTAGTTAAATCAACCTGGATCTGTCTAAGCGTTCGGACTGTCTCTCGTTGAAAATCCTTAAAATCATTGGTCAATTGAGCCATTTTTTCAGAGACAGTTGTTACAGCGATCTGTTTTGTTTTCATTGGTACCATTTGATCATTCTGCATAAACCGTTCATTTGCTTCATCAGTTGGTAGCTGTTGTATTTGATTGTGGAGAGTAGAAAGCTCATTCTCTAAGGCTGCGGAAAGAACGGTTCTTGCAGCTAATTCTCTTCCAGCCTCTAAACGTACGCTCGCCACCTCAAGCTGATCTTTCAGTCTACTTACTTGGTTTTCTTCTAGAACCGGTTGTTCTTGTAAGACTGAATTAATGGATTCTAGTGCTTTATACGGGTTTTCTTCTAGTTCAATCGTTTGAACGAATTGTTGCAACTGGTCTCGTTGCTGAACAGCCATTTTGGGTTCAATTTGTGATGTTTGTTTCACTTCGGTTGAACGCTCCACTTGTAGTAAGGGATGTTTCTGTGATTGAGAAGAATGACCTTCAGTATGAGACGCTTGACTTTGTATTTCCGACGTTTTTATTGAGTCTATAAATTTGTCTGTTACGTTTCTAGAGCGCTCAACAACAGCTGCGTCTTCTTTATTTGTTTTCATATGTGTTTGAATCGCTTCATCCATCTCTAAGGTACCTGCGACCTGATGTAATGATTCTTTATGTTTTGAAGCAGCTTGTACATTTTCTTTTTTAAATTGATGCATATCACTAGGTTCATCTGGCTTCGGTTGTTCTGCTTTACCTTGTAATTCCGGATCCGATTGTAGGGTTTTAGAGATTAATTGAGAAAGCTGATCAATCTTATCTACCGTAAGAGCTTGACTAAGTTGAGACTGAAATTCTCTTACTAGAGCCTGTTGAACATTTGATAACTGTTTACCTGATGTTAATTGGATGATTTGTTGAAACAGCCGATCTTTTAAACTAGTTACATTCTGATCTTTTGGTTGAAGCTGTTGTTCAAGACCTCTTACAATCTCATTTAGCGGTTTTCCCGTTTGGGTCTCGTGGATGGCTTGCAAATGAGATTCTCGAACAGGTAGATCTTTCGAAAGTAACACTTCAACCGTTTGGAGTTTTGGTTTGTCAGATGATGATTTTAAGAAATTTGAAAGTTCGCGAATGGTCTCTTCTGAAAGAGGTCTTCCACTTTCTTGAACGAGTGACATGGCGTCAAGTAATAATGCAGACGGACGGCTGATGCCTGACTTAATGGCTGCTTCCATTAGAGAGCCCCTCGTATTACGGACGGCCTCATTTGATAAGGAATCATTAGGATCAAGAGGAGCTTGAGACCCAGTTCCAAGCTTGGATGAGTTGCCTGACCCTTTAGGATTCCATTCTTGAACACGAATCCCATCTTCGTCTACTGAAGTAACAATGAAGGTAGCTTGATTTGATGTAGGCATCTTACCATCTACTTTGACTGTTGTTTCTTTTCCACGAACGTTTATCATTGCTTCTGTGTCCGATATCGGCTTAAGTGTTGCTCCGCGCAACACTTCTCCCTGCTTCAATGGTTTTTCACTGGGAACCACATTCCCACTAGTTAGAGAATTCACCTGCATTCCATACACTCCCGCCCTGCGATCTGTTACATATCATATCGGTTGTTTTGTTCTTCTAGTTAATAGATACTTATTCTAGTTATTCCTGCTGATCTGGTTTTTCAAGGCTTGTCCCGCGCAACGAACGTTGTTCCATCCATTTTTTTCTTGCTTCATATCCGTTCGCTCCTTTTATAAGAGAATGCTGACCAAACTTATCTTGTATGGTTTGCATCGTTTGTTGTAATTGATAATCCTTTTGATCTTTTTCTTGGGTGAATAGGTTTAGTTGTTTAAACGCACCTTGCCTATCAACAAGATCATACGTACTAATACCTAGAAGTCGAACAGGCTTATTGCTCCAAGCGCGCTTAAATAATGCCTTAGCACGAAGATAGATTTCGTCTGTTGTATGAAACGCATCTGAGACCTTCTCACTTTTATTTGTGATTTTCCAGTCGTGATATTTAATCGTAAGTTGAATACCATATGCCACAACATTCTTTTTTGCTAATCGGTCGCTGACTGAATCCGATAGCTGCTTTAAAATAGTTTCAATCTTTTGTTCGTTTGATGTGTCTCTAGGTAAAGTTGTAGAGTTGCCTATGCTTTTGAATTCGTGAATGGAGTCTGGATTTACTGGTCGATCATCACTACCCTGGGCTTTTTTTTGGAGCTTAAGTGCTGTAGAGCCAAACTTCTCGGCAATAAAAAGAGGATCTGCCTGAGCAAGATCTCCGATGGTGAGAATATTTGCTTTTTCCCACTTGCTTACCGTCTTATTACCAATCCCTTGCATTTCATGGATTGGAAGTGGCCAAAGCTTTTGGGGTAATTCTCTTTTACGTAAGATCGTAATTCCATTTGGCTTTTTCATATCACTCGCCATCTTTGCAAGAAACTTGTTGGGTGCAATTCCAATGCTACACGGCAAATTCATGTCTCTTAGAAGGTGCTCTTGGATTTGCTCAGCTAATGCATAAGGATGAACCTGTCCATGATATTGCGTCACCTCCATATACCCTTCATCAATTGAAACGGGTTCAACTAACGATGTATATGAGCGTAAGATTTCGAACATGTTTCTTGACGCTGTGCGATAGCGATCAAAGTTTGATTTTAATAAGATAAGCTCAGGACACGCTTTCTTCGCCTGCCAGACAGGCATGGCGGTTTTTACACCTTTTGCACGTGCTTCATATGTACTAGTAACAATAATGCCACGGCGATCCTCCACACTACCAGCTACTGCAACTGGTTTGCCTCTTAATTCCGGTCTAAACGATAGTTCAACCGAAGCAAAGAAGCTATTCATATCGACATGAAATAAGATTCGCATGGAAAACCCTCCTTCTATACACCTTATTATACGAAAGAATGTTCGTTTTTAAAAGAAAGTTTACTTGCTACTTGATAACGAATGGTATAAGGTGGTATTATACTAGGTTATTAAAAAATTCCCACTATGTATACGGGAGGTGCGGCAGAACATGACCTTTACAGTGAACCATACGATATCAGAGTACGACATCACTTTACGAAAGGTATTTACTTATCTCCGCCTGCACAAACAAACGACAGGATTTACACCTACCATTACTGAAATATCTGAACAAATTGGAGATACTGAAGAAATGATCTTAGAAAGTTTAGAATTTGGTCAAACGAACAACCTCTCTATGACATTCCTTCATTAATAACATGAAACATGAAAAAAAGGACATGCTTTTTAAGCAATTGTCCTTTTTTATATGTCTATACTTCTTGAGTAATGGCTATAATTGCCTCTGCAGATTTCACTAATTCTGTTAGTGGCATTTTTTCATCTGTTGTATGGATATTCTCATATCCAATTGCTAGGTTTACAGTAGGAATGCCTAGACCAGCAATAATGTTTGCATCACTACCGCCCCCACTTTCAAGCAATCTTGATTTTCTCCCTATTTTCTTCATAGCAGCTTGTGCAATCTGTACCACTTGGTCTGCATCAGATTTCTTATAACCTGGATACGTAATTTCAATATGTACTTCAGCAGAAGTACCCATCATCTCAGCCGCTTCTTCAAATGCCTGTTTCATTTTCCCTACTTGCTTATGAAGTTTCTCTTCTTCGAGCGAACGCGCCTCAGCAAGAACCTCAACATAATCACATACAATGTTTGTTTGACTACCACCTTCAAATCGACCAATATTAGCTGTTGTTTCATGATCAATTCTTCCTAAAGGCATTTTGGATACGGCTTTAGCTGCTACAGTAATAGCAGAGATCCCTTTCTCTGGCTCTACTCCTGCATGTGCAGTACGCCCAAAAATCTTAGCATGAATCTTTGCTTGGGTTGGAGCAGCTACAATAATATCCCCTACTGGTCCATCACTATCGAGTGCATATCCAAATTCAGCAGAGATCCGGTCCGCCTCAAGCACTCTTGCTCCAACTAATCCAGACTCTTCACCAACCGTAATGATAAATTGAATGGTTCCATGCTCCAGTTTCTCTTCTTTTAACACTCGTATCGCTTCGAACATTGCTGCAAGTCCAGCTTTGTCATCCGCTCCTAGAATGGTTGTTCCATCCGTTACAATATATCCGTTCTCTTCTCTTGGTTTAATTTGTTTACCCGGATCCACGGTATCCATATGGGAGGTAAAGTAGATAGGAGTGCGATTACTTCCCTTATCAGTTGCCGCAAGCGTAGCTATTAAATTTCCTGCCCCATGTCCTGTCTTAGCCGCTGCATCATCTTCATATACGTCTAAACCAAGTGCAGTAAATGATTGTTTTAAATGCTTGGCAATCTCACCTTCATTGCCTGTTTCTGAATCAATTTTCACTAGTTCAATAAATTCTTCTTTCATTCTTGTTTCATTTATCATATGTATGTTACGCCTCCGTTTCCCTTTAATCCTACAGGAAAATCACTTCTGATTCACGTATGACCTACTGCTTCTCGCAAACTTCTAACAATACGCCGTGCGTCTGAGTAGGAGAAATGAAAGCAATGTCTGCTCCATTTGCTCCTTTGGTGCTTGTTTCATTTGTGAATTGAATGCCTCTTCCACTGAGCGTGTGCATCGTTTGCTCAATGTGTCTCGTTCCTAGTGCAAGATGATGAATGCCCTCACCGCGTTTTTCAAGGAATGCTGCGACTGGACTCGCTTTTGTCAGTGGTTCAAGTAATTCAATCATCATGGAACCGGAAGAAAAGAATGCTACGTTCACTTGTTGATCTACAACCGTTTCTTCTTTAATGAAATTCAAGCCGAGCGTTTGTTCATAAAACTTCCTTGCTTGCTGAATGGAGTGTACGGCGATGGCTATATGAGCTCCGTTATCTTGCCATTGGATTGTCATTTCTTTCTCCTTTTTTAGTTGATGCTCTTGTCCGATTGCGTTTGAGCAAGTAAAATAGGACATAGAAGATTTTGTTTATAGGAGTGTGTTGATTCCATGCAAAGAAAAGGACTACAAAAAGTTGTGATTTATATCATGCTTGTTGCAATTGTCTTAAGCGGTGTATTCATGGGAGTTGCAGGTATGGGTGGCTTGTAATATAGAGGAAAAAGAAACGCCGATCCTGGTGTTTCTTTTTTTGTTTCCTTAATTCGTTAATGCCCCGTACTGCAATCCAATTTTCTCAAATGAATCTGTTTGATTCGTAATGAGAATCTTTGTTCCAAGTGGAACCTGATCATACAGCTGTTCAATGGTTTCGTTTGTTAATCGAATGCAGCCAGCAGTTACAGGATAGCCAACAGAATGAGGTCTGTTTGTTCCATGCACCCCGTACGTTCTTCCTTCTGTATCTAGTGCATCAAAACCAATCCATCTACTTCCTAAAGGGTTATTTTTGTCTCCACCTGAGATATTCTTCTTGCGATAATATGGATTATTCGCCTTAACCGTAACCGTAAACAAACCAAGTGGTGTCTGACTTTCCTGCTTGCCCGTTGCAGCAGGCAGTACGTCTTTTACTACATTGTCATGAATAAAAGCAAGTTGATGTGTAGAAACGTTCACAATTAAAAAAGGATCCCCACTTATTGGATTCTCCCCAATCGGCCAAATGGGAGAAGCCACAATCATGAGAATCGCAATAAGCATGTTAAACACTAGAAACCCCTCCTTTTCTAGTGTTAGAATGCTCTTTTTTTAACGTTTGTATCCTTTTTTTCATTCCATAAAGAGTCTTTAATTAATAAGTACTGTTGTAGCTCATGCATAATATATGCAAGTGCAGATCGAACTTCAAACTCTTCTCTCGATGTCGGAAGCTCCATTTCTTTAAAGGTTTCACGCATCTTTTCTAGTTGACCTAAAAAATAAGGCACATGATTGGTCGGACTCACTGCCTTGCTTAGCTCTTCAAGAAAGTCTGCAAGGTTTTCACTTTGCGAAACGGACCCATGAATCGTGGTAATAAATGGCATCAAGCGTTCAAGAATTTCAAATTGTTTTTCCCTCATTTGAAAATAATGAAAGTACTGATCCTCTTCTTTAAGGATTTGGTTATTTCTCTCACGAATTGCCAAGTTCTTACTCTCATCTAATAATCGAACCGTGTCTGAAATTTCAGCGCCAGTCCATTCACTGTCTCCTTTACGAATATAAGTAGAAAATTCATAAAGGATTAAGCTAAAGTTTTGCTCGATTTGTTTTTTAAAGATTCGTAACTGACGTTCACTGCTTGGCATATACAAGTTCATAAGTAAGGCCGTTCCAATCCCAATGACGACTAAAAGAAGTTCATTCATAAACAAATCCACTGTTGCATTCGCATGGGTATAAATATGAAGCACGATGACCGAACTTGTAACGATCCCTAAACTTAAACGAAGTGCCACAACAAATGGTATAAATAACAACATAAATAATCCGAGAACAAGAGGCGTATAACCAAGTAATTCAAAGATACCCATACTAAGAATCATTCCTAAAAGACAGGCAGCAAAGCGGTGCCAGGATACTCTTAATGAATTCTTTCTTGTAACCGAAATACATAATATCGTAATGACGGCAGCCGATCCAAATGAATCTAGCTGTAATGCTTGTGAAATGGCTGTTGCAACTAAAACGCCAATTGCTGTTTTAATTGTGCGATAGCCAATTTTAAATCTCATACGTTCCTTCATCTCCTTGTCATCGGTCTTATTTTAACATGCCTGAAGATGAAATAAACATAGAACAAGGCTTAATTCTGTCGTTTCTTACCAAAGAAAAAAGGCATCCTGTTAAACAGGATTACCCACTTTCTTTTTAAACCTATCTTATTATTCGACGATTACATATCTGAGTCGTCACCCATACCATCATTCATTCCATCATCTTGCATTTCATCTTGACCCGGATCAGCCGGTTCCATCGGATCTGTACCATCCGTCTCACCATCTCCGCAAGCCGCTAACATCCCTACTGAAAAGATACCCGCCATCATACTATACATCAATTTTTTGCTCATTATGATTTCCTCCTTCAGTGATTTTGTTATGTTCTCTTGCTTACTCTTCTTTTCCCGCCTCACTGTTTCGTAATCGCTTTCACATCGAATTTATAGATCTCTTTACATTTCTACAAAGTACCCAAAAAATAACATGTCTATTTTCACAAACTTGGACATGTATTAGTAAAAGACAAAATGAACGGATGGAAAGGAAGGAGTTCTTTGATCACTGCGATTTCAGCTATCGTTTTGGGGATTTCTCTTGCTGCTCCTGTTGGCCCAATTTGTTTGGAAATTATTAATCGAACGCTTCGGAATGGTTTTTTAGGTGGAATCGCTGTTGGAATCGGTGGGATGACAGCAGACGCCCTGTTTATGACTACGATTTACTTTGGTTTAGGCTCTTTACTGACCCATGTCACAACGCAAGCGATCCTTTATTTGTGCGGATGTTTATTTCTGGCTTATTTAAGTATTCGAACCTTTAAGAAGGCTCCTCAATCTTTATGGAAGGATCGACACTTGATTCGCCCCAAAAAATCAATCTTTTGGAATTGTTTTTATACTGGGTTAATTATTGCCCTCATCAATCCAATTAATATCATGTTTTGGTTTGGAATTTATGGCTCCGTGCTAAGTGAGATTGTAGAAAAATCAAACGGGTTGTTTATTTTATGGTACAGTTTGCTCATTTTCTTCGGGATTTTACTGTGGAATCTAAATCTGTCTTTTCTAACTCATTTCTCTTCATTTTTAATGAAGGCAAAGGTATTAAAAGGGTTAAACATTGTTGCTGCAACGATGCTTGCTTTTTTCTCTATTCATTTCGGAATTCAATTATACTACTTGATTTCCTAGAAACCATTACCGATAATGAAACTATATGGTTGATGGAGGAGGAGTCACACTGTGCGTTATAAGCGTGATGAAAGCTTTCGATATACGTTTGAGCCATCAATAAGTGGAACATTTCACATCAATACATTGAATGAGCAAGAGGTTCAAATAGCAGAAGGTGAGCTTTCTATTCTTAACCTTAGTCCAGGGGGCATTCGCATTAAATCGAAGTACAAGTTACCGGATCCAACTTCTTATTCAATTCTGTTAGAGGTTCGATTTACTTTGGAGGATCAACCTCTTTGTCTAAAAGGATCAGTCCAGTGGATGAAACCGGTAGCGGGTGAGTATCAGTATGGACTTGAGCTTTTACTTACTGACAAAGAAAAAAATGACGTGATTGATGAATTAAAACACTTTGCTCTCAATCAACGTTCCTTAAACTAAACAAAAACGAAGCGAAGACGAAGGATCAACTACTAGTTCCTTCGTCTTCGCTTACTTTTTGATTGGATAATCTAATCTTCTTTTTTTCGTTCTGATTCTTGTAATTCCTGTCTTACTTCATCGTACACTTCCTCTTTTAATTCCTCGTATAGATCCTCTTTGATTTCGTCTTTCACCTCAGACTTAATGACCTCAAGCTGCTCTGAACGTTTTTTTCGTTTTTCATAGCCTAGATCTCGCCCCATCATAATAAACACGGAGACAATCATTAAGATAAGAATACAGGCAAATGGCAAGGCTGCTGTAAGTGCAGCGGTTTGTAAGGCGTCTAGTCCGCCGTCCCCACTTATTAATAATACGGATGCGGTACCAGCAATCAACACACCCCAGATGACTTTTAGTTTTATTGATGGATTTAAATGACCGTTTGAAGTCATAGACCCAAGTACAAATGAAGCGGAATCAGCTGACGTAATAAAGAAGATTAGAATAAGCAAAATCGCTACCCCACTTATAAAGGCAGTAAGTGGTAGTTGTTCTAATAACACAAACATCGCATCCTCGACATTGTTCGATACTACATCTGCCAAGCCAGCGCCTTGATACATTTCGAAGAATAAGCCTCCCCCACCAAAGATACTGAACCATATAATTGCTAGAACGGTTGGGACGACTAACACACCTGCCATAAACTCACGAACAGTTCTTCCTTTAGAAATTCGCGCTATGAACAATCCAACAAAAGGAGACCAAGATACATGCCAGGCCCAGAAAAAGATGGTGTTCGTTCCTAACCATTCACTTTCACTATAAGGAGTCATTGTAAATGACATTGATATAATATTTGAGAGATACCCACCAAACGTATTTACCATGTTCTCCAACATGAATAAAGTCGGTCCTGAGAAAAGAACAAACAGTAAAAGTAAACCTGCAAGAACTAGATTGATATTACTTAAGCGTTTAATCCCTTTATCAATTCCTTTAACGGCGGAAAAAATAAATAAAATGGTCACAATCAAGATAACGGCAAGTTGTATGTAAATTGTGTTAGGTAAAGAGGTTACATATGAAAGTCCACCACTAATTTGCATAGCGCTAAGACCAAATGTTGTTGCCACTCCTGCGCACGTTGCAATAACAGCAAGGGTATCAATAAGCTGTCCGATCCATCCATTCACCTTGTTCCCGATTAAAGGATAAAATGCTGAACTGATTAAAGCTGGACGTCCCTTTCGAAATTGAACGTATGCAAGCGTTAAGCCGACAATCGAAAATGCTCCCCAAGCATGTAGACCCCAGTGAAACACACCATACCGAATGCCTGCCTCAGCTGAGTCAACTGTTGATGGCTCTATCCCAACTGGCGTATCCAGGTAATAAAGAAGTGGTTCTGCCACTCCAAAAAATACAAATCCAACTCCAAGCCCAGATGCAAAAAGCATTCCAATCCAGGACAACCATGAATGCTCTGGTCTCTCCCCTTCTTTTCCTAGACGAATCTTTCCAAAGGGCGACACCGCTAATCCAAGTCCAATTAAAACAAATGCTGATAATAAGAGCATGTAAAACCATCCGAAGGTTTCAATAATCCAATCTAGTGCTACACCAGAGGCGTTTCCGAGCGAACTTGGTGAAAGAGCTCCCCATAAAATTAACAAAACAATTATACTCGTAGAGATGTATAACACATTTTTAGACAATGATGTTGATTGTTTCGATTCTTCCATATATACAAATCCTCTCCTTTTTTAAAAGATCTAATCTATATTCCTTTCCCCTCTCAACTATGGAATAAAACTACTTACGAAATAATTTATAAATTCCTTCCCCCTTTTTATAAGATGATTTGCGATTTATAACATATAGGAGGTGATAAGATGAATCAACGTACAAGACTAATTCTTCAGTTTGTTATTGGTCGAGGGAATGATGGAAAGGACCTACTGACTTCAAAATCCTTTCAAAATATTGATGGGGAAGCCAGTGATGAAGCAATGACAACAACTGCTCACGCACTCGTCAGTTTGCAGCAATACCCACTTCTCACTGTCTCTCGTCAGAACACGTACATCCTTGACTAAGACATAATTAACAAAAACAAAAAGGAGGAAGACAATGAGCAAAAAACTCGACTTATTATTTGAAGACCAGATGGGTAAACAAGTCATTGTATCTGTTGATCATCCAATTGAACCGGTGGATGCGCAGCTTGTTCAATCAGTGATGGAAACCATTCTCGCTGAAGATGTGTTTCTGGCCTCAGGTGGAAAACTAACCGCGATTAAAGGGGCTAGATTGGTCCATAATGAAGTCACATCTATTCCATTAGGAAGCTAATCATGAACGGAGTTGAACTCTGGGTGCCTCTCATTAGTGAATATGGTTTCCCGATTATGGTTACCCTTTATCTACTTAATCGTTTAGAGAGAAAGTTAGATAAAGTGACTGAAGCCGTTGAGGCCTTGCCAACCAAGCTATCATAAGCTCCAACTGAGTTTGACCCTCTCCCTAGAACCGGGAGAGGGTTTTAAGCGTATTCTTCTGAGATTTGTACACAATATGATATAGTAGACTTTCCACTACATGATAAGTCAAGAAAGGGATGAGTATCCATTGACCGAATCCGCATTTCAACAAGCTACGTTCGCTGGAGGTTGCTTCTGGTGTATGGTTAAACCGTTTGATTCGTACAAAGGTATTGAGTCTGTCGTATCTGGCTATACAGGTGGAACAACGGTAAATCCTACGTATGAGGAAGTTTGTAGTGAATCAACTGGCCACTATGAAGCTGTTCAAATTACATTTAATCCAGATGAATTTTCCTATGAACTGTTGTTAGATGTATTCTGGCAACAGATTGATCCTACAGATCCAGGTGGACAATTCTATGATCGTGGACATTCATACAAAACAGCCATCTTTTACCACAATGACGCTCAAAAAGAAGCTGCGTTCGCATCAAAAGAACGCCTTCAGGCAAGTGGACGATTTGAGAAGCCGATTGTGACGGATATTCTTCCTGCGAGTCCCTTTTATCCTGCTGAAGAGTATCATCAAGATTATTATAAAAAGAACCCAATCCGCTATAAGATGTATCAAAAAGGATCTGGGCGAGAAGCATTTACTAAGTCAACCTGGGGGAATAAATAATGTCACAAAAACCTTCAAAAGAGGAATTAAAAGCGAAGCTGACTCCAATTCAATATGATGTTACTCAAAACAATGGAACAGAGCAGCCTTTTCGTAATGAATACCATGACCACGTAGAGGAAGGCATTTACGTTGATATTGTCTCAGGTAAACCTCTCTTCAGCTCAACAGATAAATATGACGCTGGATGCGGTTGGCCAAGCTTTACCAAGCCAATTGTAGAAGAAGAAATTCTTGAAAAAGAAGATCGCAGCCACTTCATGGTACGTACCGAAGTTCGTAGTAAGGATGCCGATTCTCACCTTGGTCACGTGTTTAATGACGGACCAGGACCAAACGGATTAAGATATTGCATTAACTCTGCCGCTCTCCGTTTTGTTCCAAAAAGCGAATTGAAAAATGAAGGATACGAGCTTTACCTTAAACTTTTTGATGAATAAATCATTTCGATAAAGACGAATGTCCTCTTATACAGGCATTCGTCTTTTTTATCGGATCGTAAATTAGTGTCTTATATTTTTAAATATAACGTTTTCATTTAAGGAAATTTAATTATCTGTTATGATATGAGTGTTGAAAATAAGTGAAAAAGGGTGAGGCATGTTGCAAACACGAACAGAAAAAGACACGATTGGTGAAATTCAAGTACCTGCAGACCGTTTTTGGGGAGCTCAAACACAACGCAGTTTAGAGAACTTTAAAATCGGTGAAGAGAAAATTCCATTAGAAGTAGTCTACGCCTTTGTTCATCTAAAAAAAGCAGCCGCTATTGTAAACGGTTCATTAAAAGGATTAGAAAAAGAAAAAGTAGACGCCATTACATACGCTGCTGACCAAATCCTTGATGGAAAGCATGATGATCACTTCCCATTAGTCGTTTGGCAAACAGGTAGTGGAACACAGTCCAATATGAATGTGAACGAAGTGATTGCCTACATAGCAAACCAATGGCTGACGGAAAACGGTCACGACCTTAAGGTTCACCCAAATGATGACGTAAACCGTTCTCAAAGTTCAAATGATACATTTCCTACGGCGATGCACGTAGCAACGGTTCTATATGTAGAACAGCATCTTCTGCCAGCAGTAAAAACATTTACAGAAACACTTGCAGAAAAAGAAAAAGCATTTGAGCATGTGATTAAAATTGGTCGCACTCATCTTCAAGATGCAACGCCTTTAACATTCGGTCAAGAAATTAGTGGCTGGAAGCGTATGCTTGAGAAGTGCAAGGTAATGATCGAGCAAAGCACTGATCATGTAAGAGAATTAGCCATTGGCGGTACCGCAGTAGGAACAGGACTTAACGCACCTCCAGAATTCTCTGAGCAAGTATCTGCACAAATTTCTAAACAAACAGGTGCGACGTTTAAATCCGCAGCAAACAAGTTCCACGCGTTAACAAGTCATGATGAGCTTGTCCATCTTCATAGTGCTTTAAAAGCATTGGCTGCAGATGCATTCAAGATCGCCAATGACATTCGTCTGCTAGCAAGTGGCCCGCGTTGCGGTATTGGAGAGGTAATCATCCCTGCAAATGAGCCAGGAAGCTCTATTATGCCAGGTAAGGTGAACCCTACTCAAAGTGAGGCACTTACGATGGTAGCTACTCAAGTATTTGGAAATGATGCATCCGTTGGGTTTGCTGCAAGCCAAGGTCATTTCCAACTGAATGTATTTAAACCTGTTATTATCTTTAACGTACTTCAATCTCTTCGTCTCCTCTCAGACGGTCTACAAAACTTTAATGACAAATGTTTAGTTGGACTTGAGCCTGATGAAGAAAAGATGACTCAGTATTTAAATGAATCACTTATGCTTGTTACGGCCCTCAACCCTCACATTGGGTATGAAAATGCAGCGAAAATCGCTAAACAAGCACACGCTGAGCGTACAACATTAAAAGAAGCAGCAATTAGCTCAGGTTTATTAACGGAAGAAGAATTCGAAGCAGCCGTGCGTCCTGAGAACATGATCCATCCGAAATAAAGGCTTTAACGTACAAAAGACAGGCTGGGAATTAGTTCCCGCCTGTCTTTTGTATGTCTACTTCATCTTGACTCGTCAATTCTTTTCTTCCATACCTTGTTGGCGTAAAAATATCTTCTAAATCTACGTTATACACTTTGGCAATACGCTTTGCCCTTTCAGCACTAATTTGTCGTTTTCCACTTTCAATTTGTGACAAATATCCAGCAGAAATCCCTATTTCCTGAGCAGAAACTTCCAAACTGTATCCAAGGTTTTGTCTAGCTTTTTTTACTAAGCTCATCTCGTTCACACCCTGACCCTCACATCATTGTTATATACCTTACATGATTATAATTCATTTTGCATAATCGTCAATTCATTACGAATAGTAAATTAATAATAATTGGCACTTTGCGTTTTGCAAAGTATAATAAAGTGACACAACAATGAAATGGAGAGATCTTTCCCTATGTTTTCATCTCGCCTTAGAGAACAACGATTAAAGCATAATTTAACGATGAAAGAACTTGGAGTGAGAGTCAATCTAGCCGCTTCAACCATATCAGGCTACGAGAATGGCATTCGAAAGCCCGATATTGGTATTTTGTACTTAATCGCTGATACGTTTGATATTTCTGTTGACTACCTTCTTGGAAGAACAGATATTAGTCAACCGAATCATAAATCGACAATTACCACTGAAAATGAACAAACGTTAGCTGTCAGTTCAGAAGAAATGGAATACTTAAAAGAGAGTTTATTAGTTTTTCAAAAGTATAGACAGCTTGCGTGTAAAAGGAAGCGCTAAATCGTTTCATCATACGTGTAACGAACCACATACTTATTTGATTTGAGTTTCTTGATCTCTACGAGCGGACCTATTTCATAGCCGTTATGCCAATTATCTTCAATCTTTGCTTTTAGACAACCCGCCTGAAATTTTGAATAAAACACTTGTTTATAATAAATCCAGCGAGGCAACTCTGATTTCATCTTCCCAACTTCTCCTTATCTTAATCGAATCGTATGGTAAGCATTTCATTCTTTAACCTTTATCCAATTAAATCTTCTTCTTCTCTTTTTCTAATATCAACTAATCGACGATTTTCTTCTAAATCACGAATGCGATGTGCAAGTCTTGCTGAAGCACTCGCAGCGATACTTGCTACAAGATCATCTAAAAATGTGTTCACATGTTCTTTTCTCTTGTCCAACTCATGTATAATTCCTACCTTTTGTTTATCTAGATAACCGAATGTTGTTACAGCAATACTACCAAAGCCAAAAACAGATCCGAGAGCAATCGTTTCATCCACTCCAAATAGTCCTTCATCTTGTTTCACCATGCTTAATAAAGGTTCACTTAAGAGGCCCTTTTCAGCTAGTTCATCTAATTCAACCCCAACTAATATTGCATGTTGGATCTCTCTTTTTCTGAGAACTGCATCTGTACTTTCAATACATGAAGCCATATCTAAATTTTCAGCATAGGGCTTCTGAAGATCAAAGACAATTTCAGCAATTGCTTCTATTGTCACACCACGATCTATAAGTTTCTGCCTAGCAGCCTTTTCAACCGTTTGACACGGGACTCTTTCTAACATTGTAACCGCCTCCCTTGTATTCTATTCTACCACATGGGCAGAATCATCGCTTTTTAGAGAAGTTATGATAAACTAATGAGTACGATACATTCTGAATAAAGTTATTATTTGATAAAGAAAGGTGATATCATCATGGCCACACTTCATGGAACTTTAGAAGACACGGTGATTCATAGTCAATATCTGGACGACGACGTGCAGCTACTTATCTATTTGCCACCTAACTATACTCCACTCTCTTCTTATGATGTATTAATTTGTCAAGATGGAAAGGACTATTTTCAATTAGGGAGAATTCCTCGTCAAATGGAAAAGCTTATGGCAGAATACGACGTTCGTGAAACGATCATCATCGGTGTGCCTTACCCTAGTGTACCTGAGAGAAGAGAGCGTTACCATCCAGAAGGCAAACGTTCAGAAGCATATCGAAGATTTCTAGCGTTTGAATTACTTCCATACGTAGATGAGCATTACCCTACTCACCCATTGGCATCAGCCCGAACACTCGCCGGTGATTCGCTAGCCGGAACCATTTCTTTACTTACGGCTTTAGAGTATCCAACACTTTTTGGTCAAGTAATGATGCATTCACCATACGTGGATCAACATGTGATTCAGGCAGCTCAAAATCACTCGTATACGAATAGTTTATCAATTTACCATGTGATCGGTTCCGAGGAAACGGTTGTTCAAATGACAAATGGTGAAGAAGCTGATTTTCTTACACCTAATCTAGACTTATCACACATTCTAAAAGAAACTCCTGTGACTTACAGTTTTCGGGTCTTTGAAGGAAATCATACGTGGACCTATTGGCAAAAAGATTTACCAACTGCTTTAAAAACAATGCTTCCCTATTAATATCTAACTTATAGGAGGAATGAAACCATGTATCGTGTGATCCTTTTTCCATCCCCATCTGTACAAGATGAAGCCAATTCGTTTAGAAAAAGATTTGACTCTCAGTATGCGCTTATTCCTCCTCATATAAATCTAACCGGTACATTTGATTGTAAGGAGAATGAACAACAGACATTCATTCAGTCACTTAATCAGCTTGCACTTGATCTATCACCAGTTGTAGTTGAGATCTACAAGGCTGATTCGTTCAGACCACTTTCTCATAAGGTTTTCTTTAAAGTGCGTAAGCATGAGACATTGGATTCCTTATACCAAAAGATTCATCAGCTGATCAACACTCATAAGGAAGATTCTCAAACGTTTGTTCCTCATATTACAATTGCTCAGGATTTACCTGAAGCTGAACATGATGATTTAATTGGTCAACTTCAAATGAATCCTTATACGCATCTTGAAGAGATAACCGAATTTCACCTTATAAAACAGGAAAAAGACGAAAAATGGGAAACCGTAAAGTCGTTTTACTTAAAGGGAGAGTAACACAAATGAACCAACGTACGTGGAACATCCTCACCGTAACGAATGCTTCTGAACGAAATGATGCATTTTCAGTGAGAGAAAAGGTTTTTATCGAAGAGCAAGGCGTATCAAGTGACCTTGAAAAGGATGAGTTAGACGCGACAGCTACTCACTATGTGTTATACGATGAGACGGGCCAACCAGCCGGAGCTGCAAGAACTCGTCATATAGATACGTATGCTAAACTTGAACGAGTATGTATCTCGAAAGAGCTTAGAGGGCAAGGTGCCGGAGTTGCACTAATGAATCATATTGAGCAAGTACTAATGGATCAGCATATACCAACTGCTAAGCTAAATGCTCAGGTACATGCTGTTATTTTTTACGAAAATCTAGGTTACACAATCTGCTCTGAAGAATTTATGGATGCCGGCATTCCACATGTCACCATGAAAAAACAACTAATGAAGTCAGAAAGAGGCTGAGCCAAAACTTAAAATCAACGTGAAAACGGCGAATGATTCGATCGAATCATTCGCCGTTCGGTTTTTCACAAAATGAGCGGAGGGATTCTCCTGCAGCGGATATAGTGCTATGCTGTTGTTTTGCTATCCACATTAATGTTATGACTCTGCCTCATTATCATTAAGATTGTAGCTTACTTTGAACAGAATCTAGCTTACTGGCCATCGTTTGCTTTTTGTCTCTTCGATCATCAATTCGAATGTTTGTAGCAACTCGTTTAATCCCATGTTCAAATGGTACTTCATGAATCGCTTCTAGCACTTTAAAGAGCACAGGAAGCTCCCCTTCAATCAGTGTACTCATGGGGGTTAACTGAAATGTAATCTGCTCTCCAAAGGATTCTAATACTCGTTGTATATTTACCACATAGTCACTCACACTTGGTCCTTCTGTTCCAATTGGTATAATTGTTACGTCAACAATAGCCATCTTTGTTTTTCTCTCCTTTTTGATTCGTCTGATTCGATGTGGAAACTCAATTTCAGCAAGCTGCCTATAGGATGTAATAGCCGCCAGCAAATGATGCCGATCTGGTTCAGTTGTGGTGATCGTTCGTTGCAGGAAAGCTGACACCTTTGTAATATAGCTCTTCGGCCAAGCTTTTATTAACTTTTCCGTAAGTATTGCAGGTATGATACTTGCATACGAAGAAACCATTAATGCTGTTGATCCATTTACTTGTGCTGCAATAAGAAGAAGCGCCCCAAGACAAACGCTTGTAAAATAAACAACCACAATATTTGTAGAACAGCCTCTGTTTACGATCGAAGCTCGATTAATTGCTCTTATTCTTACTTTAGAAATGAGCCCTTTATAGCTGAATACTTTATGTTCAGCCCCATGATATTGGCGAAGGCTTTTAGGAAATAAGAAATGCATGCCAAAAGCAAGGTACAACAACGAATAGACAGGTAATCCGCTTTCGTTTAGAAAGATGGGTGGAATCAAGATGCCTAAGATACATAGAATGGGCAAAATGATAAAACGAGCAGGGATGCCCACAAACAGCTCTTTGGCCATCTTTAAGGTTGTACGCAAAGACACAGGCTCAACCCAACTATGTAGAACTCCTTTACGATGACTAGCACAGGAAACATATTGGCTCGTCATAAAAAACACACCAGATTGAAAGGACATGCCTCTAACGAACATATTGATCTACCTGAATGGTCTCAACCCAATATGGAACGTTTGTTGCTTCTCCAAATGATGGGTCCTCAAATGTGGCATCGTTTTGCTCAAGTGGCGCATGCTGCATCCATGTATGTAGCAATTGTACAGTCAGTTCGTCTAGAGAGACTTCATTTGATTCAAGTTCAATTGAAAGAGTCCCTCTATTCCCGTAGCTTTTATTTTCAACAAGCTCTGTAGGAAACGCGACAATCCAACCATTCTCTACTTCTGTACCTTCTTCCTCTAGCAGGACTCCGTCAGATGCATGAAGCACTACCTTAAGCCCTTTTACGGGTCCAGCCACACCTATGTAGTCATCTCCAAACATGCCATCTACAGGCATAGCAGGCCATTCCCAGGATAATTCAACGGTTGATCCAGACTGAGTCCCCCTCCACTCTATCTCTTCTTGTAACTCTTCATTGGTCCATTCGTTTGCCTCATCTGATTGAAGGAATACATATCCTCCAATGGCCATAACAAGCATTAATACGACAGGTAATAGAAAAACGATCAAATGATTACTCTTCGTTTTCATCTTTTTCCTCCATTGTTGTGATCTCCTCTACGTTACCATGAACAGATAGCTTAGAGAAAGCAACAAGAATAAAAAATCGCCAGTTTACTGGCGATGGCGATACGCTGAATGATTAAGTGGACCAGAACCATGCCCAATCGAAAACCCTTCTCTGATCGCACATGTCACAAATTCTTTCGCCGTGCTTACCGCTTCAATAATTGAATCACCCTTTGCAAGTCCCGCGGCAATGGCAGACGCGAGCGTACACCCTGTTCCATGCGTATGAGGCTGATCAATTCGTTTCATAGGAAAATGGGTAAGTGTATGACCATCATATAAGAGATCAACTGATTCCCCACCTGGCAGATGTCCACCCTTTAATAAAATACTTTTCGCTCCAAAGTTATGCAACTCGTAGATGGCTTTCTCCATCTCCCCAACAGTGTTAATGGAATCCCAGCCAAGCATTTGTGACGCTTCAATTAAGTTTGGTGTAACAACTGTTGCCAAAGGCCATAAACTGTTCTTTAACTCTTCAATTGCTTCGACTTTCGTCAATTCAGAACCAGTTGTTGATCCAAGCACGGGATCAATTACTAAGCTGTGCACGTTGTACTCACTGACATACCTGCTGATGGATTGGATATAGTCAGCCGATACAAGCATTCCTGTTTTGACTGCATCTACTTTAATATCACTAAAAACCGATTCTAATTGATCAGTAAGAACGTGTAGTGAGACCGGATGCACGGCTTGAACACCAACAGTGTTCTGAGCGGTAATTGCCGTGATCACACTTAAACCGTATGTATCCAGTTCTTGCAATGTTTTTAAATCTGCTTGTATGCCGGCTCCACCCCCACTATCAGAACCGGCGATGGTCAATACCTTTGGTAAAGTCATTAAGACACTTCCTTTATGAAAAACGTTCTGGTGTAAAGCGTTCCAATGAAATACTCGGCGTCTGTCTAACAGCTAGATCTGCGACTACTTTTGCTGTCGCAGCACTTAGTAGAATTCCATTCCGATAATGCCCTGCAGAAAAGATAATGCGGCTAGTTTGCTGCAACCGACCTATTAATGGATAGCCGTCCTGAGTTGCTGGTCTCAGACCCGCCCATTGGTGAAACGGTGATTCTTCTTTTAAGAATGGAAGCATCCGGTGATTCCAGTTTGTTAAACGATTAATCCCCTTTTCAGTAACACTTGTAACAAACCCCGCAATGTCTTCTGAGGCACCATTAACAAGTGTTCCATCTGCCTTTGCTACCAAGTAGCCTTGACTAGAGTAGATGATATGTCTGATTCGCTCGGGTGTAAGCTTGTAGGCACATATTTGTCCACGGATTGGATAGATTGGAATGTTCAAAGAAAGTAGCTCTTCAAATTCCTTTGCCCAAGCGCCTGATGAAATGACAAGCTGATCTGCTTCAAACACCTGCCCGTCCTCAGAACGGACTCGCACGCCTGCATCCCATTCATCGAGTGTAAGCCCCTCAAGGTGATTGTAAAGAGCCACACCTGTTCGCTCACATGCTTTCTCTAGTGCCTTCACATAGTCTGGGGCATATACATGACTCTCCTCTGGGTAGTGAATTGCACCTATCACTTCATCGGATAACTCTGGTTCTAGCTTTTTTGTTTGAGATCCGGTTAAAATATGAGCTTCTACTCCAAATTCTTTTTGCCAGCCTTTACGAGTTGATAACGATAATAGGTCGGCTTCATGATACACACAATGCAGACTACCCGATTCTGTAAATTCAAATGTAGATTCAGACGCTGCTTTTACCTCTTGTTGCCACTTTGGAAACATCCTTAAGCTTGCAAGGCAGAGTTTAAAAAAGTCATCCGGATCTTCCCCAATTTCCGAATAGGGCGCAAGCATGCCGGCAGCAGCACCTGATGCTTGACCACCAAACTCCTGAACTTCAAGAACCGATACATCTAATCCTCGCATGCGTAGCTCAAAGGCTGTCGCAAGCCCAATGACGCCTCCACCTAATACAATGATGCGTTCTGCCATAGATTCTCACACTCTCTATTTAACGATATACTCCTCAAATTGACTACTTGCTGTTGCATATGGTTTCTTAGGAATACGACCTGCTTTAAATGACATTCTGCCAGCCTGAATAGCAAGCTTCATCGCCTCTGCCATGCGCACAGGATCTTTGGCACGAGCAACTGGTGTATTCATTAAAACCCCGTCCACACCTAGTTCCATCGCTTGAGTAATATCACTTGCAGACCCAAGCCCTGCATCAACGATAATCGGTACATTTGCCTCTGCGACGATTAATCCAATGTTATAAGGATTGAGGATTCCGAGTCCTGTTCCGATAGGTGAGCCCCCTGGCATAACTGCTGCCGCTCCAGCTTCCTCTAGGTGCTTCGCTAGAATTGGATCATCCGAAGTATACGGGAGTACCGTAAACCCTTCTTTTACAAGAGTTTCTGTTGCTTTTAATGTTTCAATCGGATCTGGTAATAAGGTTTTTTCATTCGCACTAATTTCAACCTTAATCCAGTCACTGATTCCTGAAGCACGGGCAAGCCGTGCGATTCGAATCGCTTCTTCGGCGTTACTAGCACCGGATGTATTCGGTAAATAAGTGAACGAGGATTGATCTAAATGCTGTAAGATCGCATCTTCTTCGGGATTTTCAAGATTCACACGACGAATGGCGAATGTAAGAATCTCGGCTTCAGCCGCTCGAATTGCCTCATTTTGAACAAATGGGTTTGGATATCTACCCGTCCCTAATAGAAATCGAGATGAAAACTCACGACCAGCTATCACAAGTGTGTCTTTTTTCAATTCAACCGCCTCCTACAAAATGAACCAATTCTATTTTCATCCCATCTTCAAGCTGCTTTTCCGCTCGCTCTTCTCTTGAAATAATCGCTCCATCTACTTCCGTCACAACAAGCTCAGGCTCTAGTTTGTATTGATTCACAAGTTCTTCGAGTGTTTGCTGCTTAAAGCTTATGGTTTGCCCATTTACAACAATGGTCATGATGGATCCTCCATCATAGTAATGATCTCCTCACAGCGTGCTTTCACATCATCCGCTTCGACAATTTCAGTAATCATACATACTCGCTTCGCACCTGCAGCCAAGACTTCTTTTAGATTATGGCGTTTAATTCCACCAATCGCGACATAAGGAATCGTGATGTCTGCTTCAATCTGTTGAATATAAGCTGTTGTAACTGGATCAACGACATCTTCTTTGCTGTTTGTCGGGAAAATGGGACCGACACCGATGTAATCAGCTCCACCTTCTTCTGCCTGCTTTGCTTCTTCAATCTGATGAGTCGAAATACCGATTATCATATCAGGACCGACAATTTTTCTGACGTCTGCGAGAGGTAAATCATCCTGTCCAACATGAATCCCATCCGCCTCAACTGCTAACGCAACATCAATGTGATCATTAACGATAAATGGAACATCATACTTTTTCGTAAGCGCACGTAGCTTTTTTGCTTTATTTAAAACGTCTACCTTACTGCTCTTTTTATCTCGAAGCTGAATAATATCTACGCCACCTTGAATCGCTTGTTCCATGACGTCAACAAGATCCTTACCGGGATGAAATTCTTCTCCTGTAATAGCATATAAACGAAACTCTTTCATGTTTAATTCCTCCTATACACAATAAAAAACCGTATCCAACGATGGAATACGGCTAACTCTTACTTGTGCTAATTAGTCGACTTTCCTACGCTGGCATCACCCAGATCAGGTACAAGGGTAAAAGGATTACTCCTAATTCTCAGCCTAATAAGGCACCCCTAGTCTTTATCATGTTCAATTTAATTTAAGTATGACAGAAACCAGACTTCTTGCAAAGGGATAAGCTTAATATAATTGAAAGACAGTACCATCCTCTGTACGAATCAGTTTCTTCTTTACACTTCCTGTGAGAAGCCACTTCCCATCTGATGAAAGCTCAAGCGGTTCTTGTTGGTCGAGCTGACCAAGCTTTTTAAATGAATCCTCCTTTAAATCATACATAAAAAGATCAAAGCCATCCTTATATGATACATAATCTGCTGAGTACCTTGGACTTAAGTAATAAAAGCGATCAAGTAGCCCATCAAATGCATAGGAAGTTATCCACCAATGATCCGAAAACGTATTTAAGATTGGTATCGTTAAGGAACCCAGTTTATGTATGCCATCAGTAAATTCATACATGATCTCATCGGCCTGAAGTTCTTTGTATTTCACTACCATCGAACGATCTTGAAATAAGTTTGAAAAATAAAGTGCAGAACCTACCCCATCCTTCGTTTGATTGGTTGTGAGATTATACTGCTGAAGGGGAGCTTCAACCGAGGGAATCATGCTCCAATTTAAGTAGGTCACTGTATCTTCAGTTACCCACTGGATAAAGTTACTTTGAATTCCCGTTTTTTCAACGTCCATTGCTTCAAGATCAACATGGTAGACCTCTTGTTCCCAGTCTGGCTGAAAGGCAACAGCAATAAATTCTGTTGAATGATAAGGGCTCCAAAAAATTGCATAATCGTCTGCTGAAAGATCCGGATTAATCTCGACGTCTCCAGCTTTGTTTAATATGACGAGTTCTGCCAGGCCTTGTTCATTAAGTGTTTGCAGAGCGAACAATGATTGATCCTTATTTACATCTAAGCGATGAAATTGCTCCGACTCAATACTAGCGTAAAATAATTCATCCTCACCAGTAAAGACATCGTGGGTAAACAAATCAAATGAATTTCCTTCTGATAAAAGGTATACCAGCGTTTGTTCATCATACCAACCAATCACTTCCAATTGGTGATCCCCTATCACGTCAATTGGATAAATTGTATCGATTACGACTGGTGAAATTGAAGACGCTGGGGCTTCATCTGTTTGACAGCCACCTACTACAAGTAGTAATACGATACTAGTACATACCTTTTTCATGAATGGGCCACCTTTTTATCTATCTCTATCCTTATTATGACATGTCTACTTTCTTCCTCTCAACTTCTTTTTAGAAGCAATGTAAAAAAAGCTGAAGAGGACATCTTATCCTCTTCAGCTTATATCGGTATTACATAGAAATAAATCGAGATCCAGCAATACCCGGATTTGTCATTTCTTCCGGATTCAGAATTTCATTTAGTTCTTCTTCTGATAAGATTCCTCGCTCAAGGCAGATCTCGCGAACAGGGCGCCCTGTTTGAATGGCCTCTTTTGCAATTCTAGTTGCCACTTCATACCCCACGTGCGGATTGATGGCTGTTACAATACCGACGCTACCTTCAACAAGACCTAAACATCTCTCAACGTTTGCCGTAATTCCTTCAATCGCATATTCTCTAAAGACACGCATGCCATTGTCAAGAATGGAGAAGGATTGTAATAAATTAAATACTAGTACTGGTTCCATTACATTTAACTCAAGCTGTCCCGCTTCAGAAGCGAGTGAAATAGTATGATCATTTCCAATCACTTGGAATGATAATTGATTAATGACCTCACACATCACTGGATTTACTTTACCCGGCATAATGGATGATCCTGGTTGACGTGGTGGGAGATTAATCTCATTAAATCCAGTTCGCGGACCAGAGCTCATTAAACGAATATCATTTGCCATCTTCGAAAGGTTAATCGCAAGGATTTTTAACGCACTGGAAACCTCCGTATACGCATCAGTATTTTGAGTGGCATCTATTAAATTCTCCGCTTTACAAAATGGATGTCCTGTTACATCAGCTAAATACTTAGAGACCTTATCAATATACTCAGGCAACGCATTTAAACCTGTTCCGACCGCAGTTGCTCCCATATTCACTTCATACAAATGACCTACAGATCGTTTGATACGGCTTAAATCCCTCATGAGTACGCGCTTATATGCACCAAATTCTTGTCCTAATCGAATCGGTACAGCGTCCTGCAGATGAGTTCTTCCCATTTTTAACACAGAATCAAATTCTTTTTCTTTTATTTCCATGGCTCCGATTAAGCGTGATAATGAATCTTGAAGCTGATGAGCTAGGTGCAAACTCGCAATATGAATCGCTGTAGGGAAGGCATCATTTGTTGATTGAGCCATGTTTACATGCGTATTGGGACTCACTTTGATGTACTCGCCTTTCTCCCCACCCATAATTTCGATCGCACGGTTTGCAATCACTTCATTTGCATTCATGTTAAACGAAGTACCTGCCCCACCCTGAATGGAATCAACAATGAATTGATCCACCCATTGTCCATTAATGATCTCATCTGATGCTTGGATGATCGCTTCAGCAATCTTCGGTTGAAGAACACCAACATCACGGTTCGCCATAGCCGCTGCTTTTTTCACGTAACCAAATGCGCGAATGAGTTCAGGATGTGGTGGATAGCCTGTAATCGGAAAATTCTCTTTTGCTCTCATAGATTGAATTCCGTAGTAGGCATGCTTTGGAACTTCTTTTTCACCTAATAAATCACGTTCAATACGATACTCCATATTTGTATAAATCTCCTTTAATTTGCGATAACCTTCTTAACATAATCTATGTGTAACACGCTTTTATGCTTTCCGCTTTGCCTCTTTGGCGATCCAAGCAGCCCCAACAATTCCAGCATCATTGCCAAGTTCAGCAATCTTAATATCGGCAGCTTCCTTTACTCGTTTGAGGACAAACTTCGAGTATGTATCGTTTAACGGATTAAGTAACGTTTGTCCACCTTTTGAAACACCGCCGCCGATCACGATACGACTTGGATTTAAAGTATTTGCTAAATTCGCGATAGCGAACCCTAAATAATACATACTTTTTTCGACAACGGCAGTAGCACAAGGATCTCCTGCCTCAGCTTGAACAATCACTTCGCGCGCCGTTAGTGTCCCCTTTTGCTCAAATGAGCGAAGCGCGCTTTCAGGATACTCTGGTAGGAACTCTAATGCAAGCTGTACAATCCCCGTCGCTGACGATACCGTTTCTAAGCAACCTGTTTTCCCACAGTTGCACGATCTGCCTCCTTCAGGAATCGATGTAATATGACCTAATTCTCCAGCCATTCCATTCGCTCCATGTAGAATTTGACCATTTGAAATAACTCCTCCACCAACACCTGTTCCAAGTGTAATGAAAAGGACATCCTGAGCCCCATCTCCGGCCCCTTGCCACATCTCACCTAAAGCGGCCAAATTTGCATCGTTATCAACAGATACTGGAATGCCAAGCTGACTCTCTAGCTCATCTTTTAGTGCAAAGTCTTTCCAGCCTATGTTAATCGCTTCATAGACAAAGCCTGTTTCCATTTCTAGAAATCCAGGTGCGCCTACACCAACTGCACCTAATTGATCGATGGTTTTGCCAAGTGTTTGAAGCTTCTCTTGAATGGATTTGCTAATGTCCTGTACAACCATTGCTCCACCCTGCTCTGTATTCGTAGGGATCTCCCATTTTTCTAGAATGGTTCCTTCTTCAGTTATAAAAGAAAGCTTTACTGTTGTTCCTCCAATATCAATCCCCGCTAACCATTGTTCAGTATTCATGTGCATCCCCCTTAGTTTAGCTTGTTTCTTTCTGTCATAATTATGGCCATGGCCTGGCTAAATTCTTGAGTTGAAAACAATCCAGATGATTTGAGAGTCTTCACTTCTTCTATTAATAAAGTAAGGTCTAGCTCTCGGTCACCTGTATATATAAATGTTCCATATGTTTTCATCTGCTGTAATAAATCGTAATACGTGTTCATAAGCCACCTCTATTTTATTATAACAGCTTAAAGACTGTCACGAATAGTAACCAGATTAGAGGGACAAAGGAAATATAGGCGAATCTCCATAATTTTTGGCGAATGTGTTGCTGAACAATCAGACCCACCGTCATGGAACAGAGAAAAAAGAATGCCATCAACAAAGTAAAGAAGGTTTTGTACCCTATCACGCCCCATTGAAACCCAATTAAGCAAAACAACATTCCGAGTAACAGCACGATTACTTTGTCATTAGGAGGGAAAAATCCATAAATCGGATGAAAGCGTGTAATGATGGAAATGACAACAAGGATACAGCAAATAGCTAAAAAGAAATCAATAAAACCAAAGCTGAATACGGGTGGTAGAATGGCTCCGACAAACATGCCTACATACGTACAAACAAAAAAGATTCCAGTTAATAAAAACAACTGTACAAAGGGTGGAAGGACTCTTGGACCCGCAAGTAAGCCTCCAACCGCAAAGCCAATTGAGAAGACAAATAAACTTATGGTAAAAAAGATGAACATCGCATGTGTCTCCTTTCACAAAGTACAAACGTATATGATATGTTTATGTAGACGAAAGTAAAAAGAGGACAATCAATCTTATTGGAGGCTACTCATCATGAAAAAAGTGAATGACATTCTAGAAGAAGCCATATATGGAAAACCTGAGATACGCCCACAGGAAAGAAAGCTATTTCTCTCAACGATTCTTGAGCGAATACACGTTGCTCTTACTGTTAAACAGGTGGTTTCAGGAAATGAGTACACAGAGGTAGCTAACGCAATGAACACACAAAAAGATGTCCACCTGTATATCAATGGACACCTTTCCTATCAATTTTATTCTCTTTATACAAAGCTTGCATCAAAAGCCAATGTACCTTTTACCATCGTTACACCAACGGAGTCTACTCCCATTGGGCTAGTTGTAGCAAATGCGTCACAAGCCATTCAACCTGCAAATGCATCTGTTTTTATCGAGGATTCATTATATGAAAAGGACATGGCTCCCTTTAATCAAGATTAACGATCAGGATCACGTGGATGCAAAACGGTTGGACGTCTATTTTTTAATGGCATGGGTGCTCTAAAGACTACATCGCGCATCGCTCGATAATCAAAGGGAATGAATGGCCACATATAGGGCACATTCATGACTTTCATTTTACAAAGGAGAATTACCCAAAGTGTTATACCTAGTATGTACCCACTCACTCCAAATACAGAAGCTAAAAGCAAAAATGCCACTCGAATGATACGGTTAGCAAGACTCAATTCGTAGCTTGGTGTAGCAAATGTTCCAATTGCTGCCATCGATAAATAAAGGACAACCTCTGGCGAAAATAATCCGACATCTATAGCCACTTGTCCAATTAATAGAGCAGCAACTAAACCAAGTGCTGTAGCGAGTGCCGTAGGGGTATGAATGGAGGCCATCCGTAGCATCTCAATCCCAACCTCAGCTATGAGAAATTGAACGATTAAAGGAATTTGACCATTTGATTCGGTCCCTATAAAAGAGAGTGCTTGCGGAAGTAACTCAGGCTGAATCGCTAGAATGTACCACAAAGGTAGGAGAAACAACGATGACCATACAGCTGTAAATCGAACGAGTCGCTGAATGGCTCCGACAATTGGTTTTTGTCTATACTCTTCAGCATGCTGAAGATGGTGCCAAAAGCTTGTTGGGGTAATAATAGCGCTAGGCGACCCATCTACCAGGACAATGAGGTGTCCCTCATAAAGATGCGTAGCACTAACATCTGGTCTCTCTGTATAACGTACAAGTGGATATGGGTTATAGTGCTGACCAAAAACGTACTCTTCAATCGATTTATCTGCCATTGGTAAGCCATCGGTTTCTATGGCTTGTAGAGCAGTGTGGATGTGTTCAACGTAGGAAGGATCAGCAATATCCTCAATGTATAAGATGGCAAGATCAGATTTCGAACGCCGTCCCACTTTTACATACTTAACGCGCAGTGTCTTGTCTCGAACTCGTCTGCGGATTAGCGCCGCATTCATAACAATGGTCTCAACAAAACCATCCTTTGAACCTCTTATAACCTGCTCTGTATCCGGTTCCTCAGGTGAGCGAACCGGATATTCGCGTGTATCCATTATGATTGCGTAAGTGAACCCTTCTACAATTAACGCACATGGTCCCGCTAATACTTCTTCAATCACTTGATCTAAATCCTCTGCTTTAGATAGTTCAACATATGGAATAACTTGTTCCATTAAGACATCTTCAAATTGATCTATCTCTTGCTCGTGTCCATCTAAATAATGGAGTTGTTTCTGGATTTCGGTGATCGCACCATCCTTACCGAACCCATCTACAAGGATGAGAGCCATTTTCCGATTGGCATGCTTCATTTCTAGACAAATTAAATCAAAGCTCTCATCAATTGCTAGTTCTTTTTTTAGATACGTAAGATTTTTATGAAAGTCTGTTGAAAACTTAGTGCCCGTCCGTTCCATACGTCTTCACCCCTGTTCTTACACATTATTCGCAACAGTCGCAAAGAACATGTATGAGCAGGGCACAAATTACGAAGTTTCTTCTATTTGTTTTTGAAGATCTAGATACATTTGTTCATCAGGTTCAAGTGTAATCGCTTCTTCAATCAACGACTTTGCTTCGTCAGTGTTTCCTTCAAGGGCATAGGCGAGAGCTAGATTATAGATTGCTTCATGAAATTCTGGCCTTATCTGTATCGCTTCTTCAAGTAAAGGAATAGCCTCCGCGTTTTGATTCTGATTTAAATAAATATAAGCTAGATAAAATGGCACCTCTGGTAGCTCTTCTTCAGAAGCCTGTGCACGCTCTAAAAAAGGTACAGCCTCATCTAAGTCGCCCTGATTAATATACTCAGCCGCAATCTGCAGATCGGTTTGGGCATGATTTGAAGGAAACTGATTTCCAACAACCCATAATGTTACGGCAACCACGATAACGCCTATTCCCCCACCGTAACGGATCCAGAAGCCCTTCTGAGATGGCAATTTAACAAGGGCTGCTGCTAAAAAGCCGCCTGCAAGTCCACCTAAGTGTGCACCCATGTCAATTCCTTGTACCACAAAACCAAATACTAAGTTAATCACAAGAATCACCATCACATTTTGACCCATGGTTCTAAAAAAGAGTTCGCGATGGATTAAACCAAAGTATAGCAAAGCACCAAAACAACCAAATATCGCACCTGATGCTCCAGCAGATACTGCCCCCATAAAAGCAAAACTAGCGAGAGAACCAATCAGACCGGCAATCATATAAATTATGAGAAATCGGACTGACCCATAGATGCGTTCAACTAGCGTCCCTAAGAAGTAAAGAGCTAATCCATTCATCATTAAATGGAAAAACCCAATATGCAAAAACATTGCACTAAATAGACGCCACCATTCCCCTTCCATAATGAGGGGGTTGTACTTTGCGCCCCATTGAATCAAATTTAAGGTGTTTGTACTACCACCCGCATATTCTAACCAGATATACATGAGAATAATAGCAGCAAGCATGACATATGAAACAATCGGCTTTCCTCTTGAAAAAGTCTGCTTCTCTTGGTCCTGCTTCTGTTCAACAGAACGTCTTACGGCTTTTTTGTAGTGGGCTATATCCTTTTCGTATTCTTCGTCGTCTTTTAACTCATATTCGTTTGGAAGTTCAAAAGACATTGTGTCAGATTCTCTAGCTTCTTGGTCAATGAAGTACGAGCTCATATGTACCTTACCATTCGGATGACTCATCTTACGTTTAACAAGATGCTCCCAATCATCAACGGGAGGTAACACCGCAACGTATACACTTTCTACTTCTATCGTTTTTAAGCGTAGCTGTGCTCTTAATCCATCTAGCTTTGCGAATGTTGTTTCCATGTTTTGTTTTAGTTGATTAGACCAATCAAAGTCAGCACGAACGAAACGAATGACCTTTTTAGTTGATTCATTTGTTAACCATACTTCATTTGTTTGCAGGGATATCACACGGTGATGTTGCTTCGTCGCAAATGTATAGACTAGTTTCCAGAAATAAGCATCTTGTTTGATTACATTCATAGCTGCACTCCCCACTTAAGCATTTAGGTGATAAATCCAGTATATCAAGATATTATGATAAGCTCCCACTCATAACACTTAAAAAAGCCCGACATTAAACTTGTCGGACTTTTATCTTATTCAACAGAAGGAATTTGGCTTTGATGAAAAACAATTCCTGAAAGTTTATTTCGGACAAATGGAATTTTTAGCGCAAAATGAATAATCATTCTGCGTAAGAAAGGGTATTTAAAAACACGATTAATGACACGATATCGGTTTGCAACTGTAAGATAGATCGCTAACACAACAGTTATGGCTGTTAATGCATTTCGGATGTGGATCTCCTCCTTTCTCTTACGTTGTGAAGAAAAGAGGCTTTTTATCCAATCCATTACTTGATTTAATTGCCGATATAACGACTAAATAAGCTTTTTGCTCTGCTAATTTCTTCCGTACCCTGCACAAGCACGCGACCATCAGGAAATATCACAAATCGTTCGCCCTCATGAAGAGAAATCCGAATCAGAAAAGGTGTTTGCTTAACGTCTTTAGCTACAGGCTCTAGTCGCTTGCTCCATTCCTCTAAGTCCATTGGGACGCCACGATTAATCTGAACTGTTTCCCTTCCACACATCGTTGTTGCTTCATCAGATGAACGTTCAAGATGAACAAATGACTTTTGCTGACAAGTTGGGCATTTCTCTTTTGGTTTTGTAATGGAAATCTGATGTTGGCGGTTATTCCAGACATCGATTGAAACTAAAGCGCGGCGAAGTTTATCATGTTCACCCGTTACCCACTTTAATACTTCTACACATTGTATAGAAGCTATTATATCAACGATGGGACTAATTACACCGATGGTATCACAGGTATCACCAGTTGAGGTATCAGATTGAATTAGACAAGACAAACAAGCCGTCTCACCCGGGATAAACAAGCTAGTTAGTCCATTTGCCCCGACAACGCCACCATAGGCAAACGGAATGCCCATCTTAAAACAAGCATCATTTAAAAGAAACCGTGTTTGGAAATTGTCTGTTCCATCTAATACAATATCAATTCCATCCATGAACTCCATCACATTTGTCGGATTTACATCCCCTACTATTGATTCAAGCTGAATAGATGAATTAATTGCTTGAAGCTTTTGTTTTGCTGCCTCAGCCTTAGGTACATGCATCTCTACATCATGTTCATCAAATAACATTTGTCTCTGCAAATTACTCATTTCCACGTAATCGCGATCAACCATTCGTACGTGTCCTATTCCCGCACGAACAAGATGATTCGCAATAGCTGTACCCAGTGCTCCCATCCCAACAATAAGAATGGATGCCTCAGACAGCTTATTCTGGCCCTCTTTTCCTATTCCTGAAAAAAGCATTTGTCTTGAATACCGTTCATACATCTTATCCAATCCATTCACTCCACTCTAATCTACAAAATCATATAAGCAAACCCAGCTCCAGTTACTGCCCCCATTAATGTACATAGAGCATTTACCGTATCATTTGTGACCCACTTTAAACCACTTCTATGTATGGTTTCTTGCTGACAATGAACGAGACGTTCTGTTGTTTCTCCACAAACGTCACATGTATAAGTTACCTGTATGGTTGCACCAAATATTGTATCTGCAAGATTACCAACAAATCCTGCCACAATAATCCCACAAATGATCGGAAATTGCCAAGTAAATGAATCCCAGGTAAATAACATAGCGCTGACTGCAATAAAGGCACTTCCAGCTAATGCAGCGATTGTCCCTAATAGACTCACTGCACCAGACGTACCAGCTTGGACACGTTTAAAGCTGAGCACGTGAAAGGGATTTGACTTATTTAATTTTCCGATTTCAGAAGCCCAAGTATCAGAATTAGCTGCAGCTAAACTAGCAATAAAAGCTGCCTGATAAATGGCTGAAGGGTAAAATGCATGCAGTACTGATATAAACGCAGCAACTCCTCCATTTGCCAAAACCTGATAGGCGTCTCGTTGACTGCCCTTTTCCTCAATCAATCCCTCACGTTTCGGTTTGAAAATAGAACTTAAAGCAGAAGAACTAATAAAAAAAGCACCCAATACAACTAATCCATTTATGCCGAGTCCATAACTAATACAAAACCCTACCAAAACTGCTGTAACAGCTCCTGAGATCGTTAATTTCTTAAATTTATAGGCAGACCAAGCTAGAACGACAACGACTACAGCTAAGATTAAATTCATCTTAATACACCTCCCGGATAAAGAAGATGAGAGATCGCTTGATCATGTTGCTCGATTGGCAAGTGCGACACAATCTGCTCTTGAAAAAGCAAAGAAACCGTTGTCCCCTTAAATTGCGGCAAATACCGGTCATAGTATCCACCACCAAAACCAATTCTGTAGCCTTCGTTTGTATACGCAACACCAGGAACAATCATTAAATCAATGGTACAAGCACTCTGAATGGTTGTTTCAGAAGGCTTAGGTTCTTTTAACCCAAACACGGTCTCTTCTAGTTGTGAAAAATCACGGATATGATAAAAGTCCATTTGTTTTGTTTGTTGTTTAATTCGAGGAAGGACAACTTGTTTTCCTTGATCCCACGCCTCACGAATGATTGGTAAGGTATCAACCTCAGGAAATCTAGATATTGTTAGAGCGATGCAATTCGCTTCTTGCCAGAAGGGTTCCTTGTACAGGTGACTCGCAATTTGACTGGACTGCAGCTCGTATTCAGATTGAGTAAACAAAGAAAGGGTATGTAAAACGGACTGACGAATCTCACGTTTATCTTGATTCATTCATCTCAAGCCCTCTTTCGTATAAAGTCAAAAAAAAATAAGCGGCGAAAATCGCCTGCTTATTTTGTCTCGCGGTGAAGTGTGTGGCGCTTGAGGCGCGGGCTATACTTTTTAAGCTCAATACGTTCAGGGTTTGTTCGCTTGTTTTTAGAAGTGATGTACGTACGATCACCAGTTTCCGTGCAAGCAAGAGTAACTTGTACACGCATATATTTATCCCTCCAAACATTCCTTACTTTCTTTCATACTTGATTATGATAGCAAATCAAAGAGCAGGAATCAAGTGTTTTTTCTTTACAGTTTATCCCGGTTATCTTTGGGCATTCGTTTGTACGCTATGATGAGCTTCTTCAAGACCCATTAAACTCTCATGATGTAGCACCCACATGTTCCCTTTTATCTCTTGATGAGGCTTCATATTTGCATTCATAACGATTAAACTTTCAGCTGAACCACTGGCAAGAGGTGAAAATAAAACGGTTCCTGTTTGATCATTCCAGTTTTTTTCGTAGGAGCCCGCCTCATAACGAACTTGAATGTCATCCTCAAACCTTGCGGCAACTAACGTACTCATATGCTCCTGATGATGAATCAAGGCCCGTTCCTCTGGTACATAAAAGGTTAGTGCCTCCTCATGATCAGGTATCAACGGCTGCTGATGAATAAGAAGCTTAAAGGAAATATGCTGATCTGACTGATTCTTTATACTTAATGTTCGTACAAAGCCATGATCATTCTGATTCGAGCGATCAAATGCAGTGATTAACAGATGCATGCCGCGATGGTAAGCATGACTAACAAGCAGTTCATTTTTTTGATAATAACCGGGAAACAAATCCCATTCACTTGTTGAAAACCACGAGGTCCCTTTGTCTGTCCAAATCCCCAGTCTGGTCTTTGGAGTCAATAGATCCTCTTTATGTGTGAGCATGGCTTGTCGATTTGAACCAATTTTAAGTTGACCATCCATGCTAAAAGTAGACTGAGTAAATGGAGAGTGAAGAACAGGATTTTGAGAAACCAACCTCTTTTCTTCCGTCCACAAGAATTGTTCAGATCGTATTGGGTCCATTCCATTGCGCTCCTTTTTAGGTAGTAGTAATGACTCGCTCATTCACCACTTCATTTATTTGTTCAAGTGTGCAATCTGCTGTTCGTTGCCACGTATACACTTCTGCACTCTGGGCAGCCTGCCCGGCTAATCTAGCTCTTTCTAACGGTTCATTAATCAATATCCGCAACTGTTTTGCTAATTCTTTCACATTACCAGGTTCAAATAGTAAGCCGTTCTTTTCATGCGTAATTAATTCCTTTAAACCACCAACATTTGAGGCGACAACAGGCTTTCCTATACTCATTGCTTCAAGTGCTGACAGTCCAAATGGCTCGTACAAACTTGGAACCACCACAATGTCTGACCCTTCAAGCTTCACTAAACAATCAGATGCCCCTAGAAATCCTGTAAACGAAACATACTTTGTAAGCTTAAGCGACTCAGTTATTTGAAGGAGTCGATCATAGAAAGGGCCTTCCCCCGCCAACTGCAATTTTATGTTCAATCCATCGTTTCTCAACAGTTGGACCGCTTCTAATAAATGCTGAAATCCTTTCTCTGGAACAAATCTGCCGAAGCTAAAAAGAGTGACTGCCTGATTAAATGTGTTGCGTTCTCGTTTTCCAGTGAACCTGGACGCGTTTGGAATAACAAACAACTTAGACTTTGCAATCCGGTATTGTGAATGTAGTTCCTGTTTCATTGATTCACTACATACAATGACTCGCTTGGCTTCATGCATTAGTCGCTCTTCTTTAGCTTTAATTAAGCTTTGGCGTTGATTCAAATTTCCTTTCATTCGTCCTTGCTCTGTTGCATGAATGGTTGCAATCATTGGTATCTGTAATTTTTGTTTTAAACCAATAGCCGCCACACTGACTAACCAATCATGGGCATGAATCAAATCAATCTTATGCTCTTTGGCTAATGCTTCCCCGGCTTTTACCATGGCAAAGTTTAACCCGCCTATCCAATCATGAAAACTTGGAGCATGTGGCTGTAGACTTTGAACTCGGTGAACATGTACGCCTTCTACTTTTTCATACGTAGGTAAGCCACCTACATAGCTTGTTACCACGTGTACGATCACATCTTTTTTTGTTAAAGCACCCGCGAGGTTTGATACATGAATCGATAAGCCTCCGGCGGTAATTGGTGGATACTCCCACGTTAAAAGTAATACTGCTGGTTGATTTGCCTTTTTGAATTCCACTTGGTTACCTACAAACGTTTGTGTTAAAAAGGCCTCTCCTTTTAGATTCATGAGAAACGGATAGGCTTTTTCATACCGAACGATGTCAGCTGGCGTCACTGTCCCACTTAAAAACGCTGTAAGAAGTTGATTAAAACGCTTCTCGTGCTCCCTTACACGTGAGATGGCATACTCAGTAGCCGTGTCTCCGTCCATAATGAATGCCCAATCACTACTTGTCGCTAACATCCAATCACGAATAAGCTGGTTAAGCACTCGTTTTTCATGATCTGTGGCTTCCTCTTCATTATATTGACCTATTAACGTACATAACGTCTCTTCCATCTTATGAAAAATCGGATAAACCCAAGAATTCTTCTCGTTGATCCAAACACTGCCATAACCGTCTCTTCCCCAGGTTGTAAATGGGACATCTACGGTCTCCAAGTCTCTTACATGTGCTTCTAAATAAAGCTCCGGTGTGATCCATTCTATAAGATGATGCGATTGCTTAATTAAACTCTCAATCCATGTCGGCCCTTCAAACCACCAATGTCCAAATAATTCAGCATCAAATGGTGTGAGCATAAGATACGGAGGGAAACACTGTGCCCTATTAAGCTCAGTCTGCTCTGCAACTTTCTCAATAAAATGGTTAGCATGAGCAATCACTCGCTCATCAGCCGTCTTAGGAGAATAGAATGCCTTCGTCTCACCATGACCGGTCACTCGACTAAATTTAAGACCTGTATCAAAACGAATTCCCTCAGGGTGCATATGAGGCTTTATGTATGACCACTCTCGCTCATAAGCAATGTCTCTGTAGAACTCTCTGTACCATTCATCCCCTGGATAGCCATCTGTGGAGCTCCATACTTGCGCAGAGAGGCTTGTATGCCTTGGAAAGAGTGCAACACCTTGCTTACTTAAAACAGGTGCGCCACTCCCCTTCTCTGGACGAGGGCTTGCTTCTGTTAATGCATGCTCGTCAACAAACGTATATAGAATTCCTTCTTCTGCTAGCACCTTGTCCACTCGATCATTAAAGGCACATTCAGGAACCCAAAATCCTTTAGGTCGGAATTGAAAGTGCTTTTCAAAACAACGTATTCCTTCTTGAATCTGTAGTCTTACCCCTTCCTCTGTTAATAAGTATGGAAGGAATGTATGTGTTGCAGAGGATGTTATACATGTAATCAGTCCTCTGAAGTGAAGATCTTTAAAAGCTTTAAGTAATTGTCCATTCCATTTTTTAAGAAAGTCGCGAATAAGTGAATATCTACGTTTGTAAAACACTAATAAGTCATCTGGAACCTGATGCTGCTTCTGAAAACGAGTTTCCTTCTTTAATAATCTCTCTACATTCTTTAAATAGCTTAGATATCGTTTTTGCAATAATGGATCTGCTAGCATCTCCATAAGTGGTGGCGAGAGTGAGAGCGTAACAGCATGAGCATGACCTGCTTGGTCAATTGAATGGATAAGTGGAATATAAGATTCAGTTATAGCTTCGAATAGCCAATTTTGCTCTAAACGATGATCCTCTTCATGCCTAACATAAGGCAAATGGGCATGAAGAATAAGTGAATAATACCCTTTAGTCATTGCAGCTCTCCTCTCTTTATTACTCGTAGATTGTATAGGCGCTAAATTGATCCTGCCATTGGTCAGTTCCGAGGTTTACTTGCTTCCACTCAAGTGGGCTTGGCTCGTTTTTGCTCAATATGGGTGTATTAATTGTGTTGGTTCGAAACAGAGGCAGAAACTGCTCATCGTCTTGTCCCACTCCAAATTCCGCTAAATAGGAGCACCCCGAGTCTAACTGGTGAAAATGCCAGTTATCGGTCATCTCCGGCACTTTAATTTCAATAAATCGATTCGAATATCCATTTAAAAAGATAAGTTTCGTTACATCATGTAATCGGATTTTCTTATGGAGTCGTCTCCAAGATTCATTAAAATGAAGAGCTACTATATCTCTTGTTTCCTTTTGAATCACCCAATTCATTACAACACTTGTTGGACTTTGTACTAATAAAAAAGCTTGATCCGAGTGAACCCATAAAAGCGGTTTGCTCTTTGAGGAATCGTTAGTCCCTTTGCGCTTAAATAGGAAGGGTTTGCTAGTTGATTGTAATGAAAAAGACACTGAGCGTTTGAATTGACCAGACAAGCGATCCATCCCCCTTCTCGTTAAGAACCGAACCTTTTTAATTGGTAGTTCCTAAATCATATCGCCTGCGTGGATTCGGTACAAGAAGGGTAAATTGTCTTAATTTGTCTTAAGTCTTGTAAGTAAAGCTAGGTCTACAAAAAAAGTAAATGACTTTTAAGAACACCTTCATTTGCATCATGAATATGTGACATTTCAACTAAATATCACTCTTTTCCTTAAAAAAATCGTTGATTCGATCGAAATGTCTCGAAAACACATGTATAATAAAAAACGATCAATTTAATTAAGGAGGCATTTGTTTGATGACAATGGAATGGACACTAGCGATCCTACTTGGCGTAGCGGTGTTACTTATACTACTTTCATTTTTTCGAAAAGAGAGAAACTCGAAGTATGAACAGCAAATTGAGAACATGTCAATTTCGTTCATGCAGGAAATCTACCAGTTAAAAAAGCAAATTCGTACATTAGAACTAGATGCAGAGATTGTAGCGCAGCATACCCCTCTTGCTACTCGCTCAGAAACGCAGGTTCAAATTATGAGGGATGTTCTTGATTTGCATAAAAGAGGCTATTCAACAGAAGGAATCGCATCTGAAACTGGTTTAAATGCAATGGAAGTTGATCAAGTTCTTGCTCCCTTCTTAGACCGCCCTGAAGAAGGTAAGAGGGTGTATACCCATGGCTAATTCGTTAAGAAGTTTCTCAATTGGCTTAATTGTAGCCTCCGTAGCGTGTGGAGCGGTTTATTTTACGAACACCTCCAATGAAACGGATGCAGAAGCACAAGCTGAATCCTTACTTACTGATGATGAAATGATTGAACAACTAGAAGAACAAGGATATTTGGTTCGAAACTCAGAGGAATGGGAAAACGAAGTGAATACGGTGATTGATACGACTCGACTTGAGGTAGAAGCAGAATATGCTGCCAGAGAGGAAGAGGAATCCGAAGAAGAACCTGAATCCGAAGAGGAAGAACAAGAAGAAGAACCTGAGCAGGAAACGGAAGAAGTATTCCTGTTGATTATTCGTAACGGAATGACAAGCTTTAATGTTGCAGATGAACTCGTTCGCGGCAACATTATTGACGATAAGCAAGAATTTGTCAGACAAGCTGAGCAACAAAACCTAGCAGGTTTCTTAAAACCAGGAGCGTACGAAATTACAAGTGGTATGTCTACTGCTGAAATCTTTGATCTTATTACGTAATTCGGTACCATACCTTATTATTCGTCATCGTTCTATATATCCCTCTATCTTTCTAAAAAAAGCTAGCGAAATGACTTCGCTAGCTTTTTTTATATTAAATAACCCCTATTGCCACAGCTACTAAAACTAGAACGATACTAAAACCCCACATCCATAAAAAAGAATACCGGATGTGCTTACCCATTTCTGCACCAGCGAGCCCAATTCCTAACCAAAGTGCTGGTGAAAAAGGACTAACAAAAGTACCAATGACATTACCAATCAGCATGGCGTATGCCGTCGAAGCTGCAGACACTCCAAATTGTGAAGTAATCTCTTGAGCAATTGGCAGAAGAGCGAAATAATAAGCATCTGTACTTGTTAATAGATCTAACGGTACACCAAGTAAACCGATAATAATATGCAAATTCGGAATGACCGCTGATGGTAAGACATCAATTAACGATAAAGCGATCGCCTCAAGCATTCCAGACTCCCTGATGACACCTAAGAATACGCCAGCAGCAAGAATAACAGAAGCCATGGAAAGCGCACTAGGTGAATGAGCTTTAATTCGTTCCATTTGTGTTTTTACATTCGGATAGTTAATTAAAAGAGTTACACCTAAAGCGACCATAAAAATGAGTGGTGGCTCCCATGTCGCCTCAAGCAATGCAAAGACAGTTAGTACCATAATGGCTATATTAACAAATATTAATTTTGGGCGAAGTAACGATGCTTCACTGCTTTCCTCTACACTAGCAGCTTGTTCTTGCAGAGCCAGATCACTTGAATGCGATTCTTTTATTTCACCATTCGCAAATTTTCGTGCAATTCGACGTTTCTCTCGGAAACCAAGAAAAATGGCTAAAAGAATAATCATTACTAAACCAATAATTTGTATAGGGATTAATGGTCTCCAGACATCGGAGGCTTGCCCCCCTATTACCGACGCGACTCGACCAGTCGGACCAGCCCAAGGCACCATATTCATTACAGATGCACTTGTTGCAATAATTAATAGCAATAAATAACGACTCATGTGTAGCTTTTTGTATAGAGGAAGCAATGCAGGAATAGTGAATAAAAATGTCGTCGCACCCGCACCATCTAAGTGGGCCACAGCACCAACAATAGCTGTACAAGCCGCAACCGTCACAACATTCCCTTTTGAAACTTTGATTAGACCTGAAATAAGTGGATTAAATACACCCGTATCCTGCATAATCCCAAAAAATAAAATGGCAAAAATGAACATAATGACAACATTCATTACGGAATTAATACCAGATTCAAAGAATGCCGAAATATCGGCAGGTCCAAAACCAGCTGCAAATGCCCCGATAATTGGAATCAGAACCATTCCTACTACGGGACTTATTTTTCCCCACATCAATAAACCAACAATCGTTATAATAATTAAAAGTCCGATTACAGTTAACATATAAAACCCTCCTACTCTCATTCTCAGCTGCACTTTAATGGAAGCGCTTTATTTAATCTTTGTATCACTGTAACCGATTTCACATTGTTAATACAATTTACGCCGATAAAAATCATAAAAGTTATTAACTCCAGGGAAAAGATAGAAAAAAGAAGCAGACGCGGAGTCTGCTTCTTAAGAATCATTTAATCTATTATTCTAATTCTGGATCTGTGTCTACATCTTCTAGGACTGTGTCTACGTCTTCTGGTCCTTCTCGGTTTTCGTTGATGTCGATGTATGCATTGAGCATTTTTGAACCGATCTGCTGAGCAACATTCGTCTTATACGTTTTAGATACTCCTGGAACTACAACAGTAAATGCAACCTGTGGGTCGTCAGCAGGCATATAGCCAACAAGAGTTTGGTTATTTCCGTCGTTTGTTGAATAAATGCTTACCTGTGCTGTTCCAGTTTTTGCAGCCATGTCAGGGAATTCTGAGTTAAAGTTAACCTTTTCAACGCCATCTCTTCCTTGTCTCATTCTGGCTGCAGTGCCTCTTTCACCATATACTACGCGTTTTAAACCATTCTTAACGAGTTGTATATCTTCTTTGCTCATATCAACTTGATTTAACACCTCTGGTGAAACTTGCGTGACTACATTTCCCTCTTCACCATTTGTGGATGGTTCACGAATTTCTGACACTAGATGCGGTCTCATACGTGCACCATCATTAGCAATAGTTGAAATGTATTGCACCATTTGAAGTGGCGTGTATGTGTCATACTGTCCAATAAATAAGTCTAGTAAAACACCAGGATCACCATAGCCACCTTCATATCCAGTGGCAACACTTGGTAAATCAATTCCTGGATTTACGCCCAGCCCAAATTGGCTAAAATGATATCTTGCCTCATCAAAGGCATTATTTATATCATTTAGATTACTGAACGATTTTCTAGGAGCGTATTCATAATTTGCCATTCTCATTGCAATATAAAACATATAAACGTTTGAAGATCTTTCAAGTGCTGATAAATAATTGACTGGCCCCATCGCTTTACCCACGGAGCTTTTAGTACCTCCACCTGGTAACTCCAATGTTTTATCTTGAATAACTGTGTTAGGTGTCATCACTCCTGTTTGAAATCCAGTAAGTACAGAAGCAGCCTTTACTGATGACCCCATTTCAAATTGATTGTTCAATACACCTGCATCATTAACCTTACCTGCTTTAGGTCTTGCTGGATCATCATTATAACCAGCCATTGAAATAATTTCGCCTGTTTGTGGATTCATCATTACAGCGTATGCTTGCCTTTCCTTTAAATACGCACCAAAATTCGATTTAACTGCTGTTTCAAGTGTCTCTCCAAGCTTTTGTTGCATTTCCATATCAATGGTTAAGACTAAATCATTTCCACGACTTCCCGGCTTCTCGTCCACAGTGTTTTCTGTATGAGAACCGTTACGGGTAGAACTTCGATTAATTTCTGCTTTTTGGCCTCTCAAAACATCTTCATATTGTGCTTCTAAAAAGCTTCTGCCAATTAAATCGGAACGGTCGTAGCCCTTTGCTAAATATGCATCAATACTTTCAGCCGGAATCGTACTTGTATTTCCAAGAATACTTCTAAATGTATCTCCATAGGTATAACTACGACGCGAATCACGAAGAATATCCACTCCTGGAAGCTTATCTAAATGCTCAGACACTTTATGTGCCTCTTCTTCAGTAATTGCACGCTTGATGCGTTGAGGTGATCCTGCATAGCCTCGGGTCATTTCGCGGTAGATCGCGATGACCTTCAATTCGTCATCACTATAATTAATTTGTTCATCTGTAATTTGATCAATAATTGCTTGGTATTCTTCCGCCCCACTTAGATCGCCTTCAACATTCTTAAGTAATTCTTTTCTTTCTTCAGCGGGTGTGGTTTCGTACCAATAATCTTTTTTATCTCGTTCTGTAATCTTTTCTGTATCGACATCAATCATTTTAACTAATTCATTTGCAATCCGGAGCATTTCTTCTGTTTTCTTTGTTGAAGATTGTTCGCTTGGGTTTGTGTAGGTAACAGATAGCTCCATCTCGTTATCAACAACGGTATGGCCAAATCTGTCATACATCACACCACGTGGTGCATCAATACGTGCAGTTTGATTAGCTGTTTGTGTTAGTTCCTTTTCATACTCTTCCCCTTGGACAATTTGAACAACTCCCAGACGAAGAATTAAGGCTGAGAATAGTAGAAAGACAATGATAAACAGAACGTTTAACCGAACTGGAACATGTTTACGCTTTTTATTCTTTTTCCCCATCGTACCTCTCCTTTTAGAAACAAATTTCTATGTATACACACACCAATAGACACCTTAGTTAGGGTGTCTGCATTCACAAGTTAGTCACATTTTTAAGAAATTCCCCACGTAATGCCGTTGCTCCCATCGTTCAAGAACCTACGTTTCGCAGGTGGGTGCCCGCAGAGCTTTTTCCAGTGTCCAATAAATGGCATACTGTCCAAAGGTCGATTTAAGGCTCCCTTTTCTTGATTAAGGTTCAAAACAAAAATGAAGCTCACGGACATGGCAGGTGAATAGATTAATTATAACATATTCAGTCTTGGTGTTAAAGGAAGTTCTTCCTTAAGCATTCGATCCACCTGTGCCCCCTTCTTCTTCTGTTTGTGGGGTAAGCCCAGGTGCTGGCTTTACTGGTTGATTTGAAAATGAAATTGTCCGAACAAACCAGTAGATACATGAATGCCCTGCACCTAATACTAATAAAAGGATCGGAATCGATTTTGCTTCTGGGAAAAAGGAGATGGCTGCAATAAAGGCAAGGACCGAAACGATCCTACCAAAGTTTAAGTAAAGCTCACGAACAACCATGTATTCTACACGCAACTCTGCAGCTTTCCACGCTTTTCCAATCACATCATATGTTAGGGATACATATGGAACAAGCAAGATTGGATAAGCGATTGAGATCAGGATCCCATACGTGATTAACTTTGGGAATGTTACGTTAAACAGAATTAAAAAGATCGCTCCATATAACAGCAATCCACCGAGGAGAATTGCTTTTTTTCTCAACTTTTCTTTAATCAGTCGTCCTGCAGCATAATATACGATCAACTGAGTTGCTGATGTGACTAAACCGTACGTACCAAGAGCCAACTCACTACTGGTTACGGTGTACACCCACACGACAATAACAAATACAAATGTTCCTTCCCTTAACCCTTGAAAGAAATGCGCGTAAAGAATTCGGCCCCATGCATGATTATTTTTCTTTTCTTTCAAAACACGCCTAACATTAAATTGACCCGTCGCATGACGTTTTTTTAATGACATACTTAAGAACACAGCGACAATGAAAATAAATAAGGAGATGCTAAAAATCACGTGATAGCCTGTTGTTTTGTTCATTGCTGTAATAATCACACCCGCAGAAAGCGGTCCAACCATTCCAGCAAACGAAGTGAGTAATCCTAGAAACCCGTTGAAGAAATCTCGTGTTTCTGGCTCAGTCACTTCGAATGTTAACACATTAAATGCAAGCCAATAACAGCCGAGTCCAAATCCCACAAGTGCCCCAAGAAGGAGAATCGCCGGAATAGATCCTCCTCCAATAAAGAGAACAGAGAAATAAAAGAGTGACAAAACAGCCACACCAATTCTCAGTACGTACACTCGGTCTATTTTCTTGGATAATCGACCTGCTAAGTAAAAAGCGATAGGCTGACAAATCACAGCCGCTAAATTATATAAAGCTAAATGGAGAAATTCACCTGACTGCTTCCAGAGGTATACATTCACAAATGTGTTTGAGAGTGCAATGCTTAACGCATACAATCCTCCAATAACTAGAAGCATGACGAGGTCCCGTGTAAGATCAATTTGACCAATAAAGCGATTCAGGGTTTTTCTCTGCATGAAGTCACCCCCCTCCGAGATAGTTTGTCACTCTCGGTTCGGGTTATGCAGGAAGTTTCAATTGCAATAAAAAAACCACCGCACAACAATTGTGCGATGGTTTAAAATATACCTTATTTTGCTGCTTCGTAATTCTTAGCTGCAACATCCCAGTTTACTACATTCCAGAAAGCGTTGATGTAGTCAGGACGACGATTTTGATAATTTAAGTAGTATGCGTGCTCCCACACATCTAATCCGATAACAGGAGTTTTACCTTCCATTACAGGAGTATCTTGGTTTGGTGTGCTTGTAATTGCAAGTTTCCCACCGTCAACAATTAACCAAGCCCAGCCAGATCCAAAACGATTAGCTGCTGCATTAGCAAATTCCTCTTTGAACTTGTCAAAGCTACCAAATTCTCCAGTAATTTTGTCAGCAAGCTCGCCAGTTGGAGCAGTGCTTCCACCTGGAGTTAGAAGCTCCCAGAAGAATGTGTGGTTAGCGTGTCCGCCACCGTTGTTACGTACTGCTGTACGAACAGATTCAGGAAGAGCGTCAAGATCGCTGATTAGCTCGTCCACTGATTTGCTTGCAAGATCAGAATGACCTTCAAGAGCTGCGTTTAGCTTTGTTACATAAGTATTATGATGCTTGTCATGGTGAATGTTCATTGTTTGCTCATCGATGTGAGGTTCAAGTGCGTTTGCTGCGTAAGGTAATTGTGGTAATTCGTATGCCATGTTAATTCTCCTCCTTGAATGAGTACCTAGTTTCAGAACTTTTGAAACAAAAATGTTTCTTAAGTCTTCCATTTTAAGTTATCAAATAAAAATGATATATGCAAATGAAACGACTCTGCCTCAAAACGGTTCTAATCATATAGTTTCCACATGTATCGAAGGACTAAACGTGGAATTCATTTGAATTATTTCGGTAGGCATTGTTGCGTTGCATAGGATGAGGAATGAATCGTGCTGCGTTTTTGTTATTAGTACTGGAGTTTCTTGGTTACGTCCCTGTTCTTCTTGATTCTACTCTGAAGGTTCTTGGTGTGGGAGGGTTTGTTCTTGGTTTGAAGGTAACGGGCTTGGTGCAAGGCGCTTTCTTCTTGTTATCAGCACCTGTTTCTTAGTGGGATGTGCTCTCGGCTTGGTACGCGGCTCGTTTTTCTTGCTAAGGCTTCTTGTTCCTTGGTCAAAATTGATTTTAGCTTGGTTGGGAGCTCTTTGTTCTTGGTATTCCTCCCCATCCTCTAGGCACAGCTGGGGTTCTTGGTTGAGTGCCTATTCCTCTTGATGCCACTATCAAGGTTCTTAGTGAGAGCGGATTTGTTCTTAGTTTGGAGGTTACGGGCTTGGTGCACATCACTTTCTCCTTGTTATCAGCACCTGTTTCTTGGTGGAACCTGCTCTCGGCTTGGTGCAAGGCTCGTTTTTCTTGTTAAGGCTTCTTGTTTCTTGGTCAAAATTGATTTTAGCTTGGTTGAGGGGCTCCTTGGTCTTGGTATTCCTCCCCACCCTCTAGGCACAGCTGGGGTTCTTGGATAAATTCCCATCCCCTTTAACACCTTTCTCAGAGTTCTTTGTGTTGGAGGGTTTGTTCTAAATACTCCTTTTCCTACGCACAAAAAAACTCTGAACGACAAAGCGTTCAGAGTTTTTCTTTTTTGGAAGGAGGAAGAGGGATTCGAACCCCCGCGCGGTTTGACCCGCCTGTCGGTTTTCAAGACCGATCCCTTCAGCCAGACTTGGGTATTCCTCCAGATTGTAAGATAAGTGCGGATAAGAGTGGACCCTGTAGGACTCGAACCTACGACCGATCGGTTATGAGCCGAGTGCTCTAACCAACTGAGCTAAGGGTCCAAGATGGGGCGGCTGATGGGAATTGAACCCACGAATGCCGGAATCACAATCCGGTGCGTTAACCACTTCGCCACAACCGCCATGTCAGTCATCAAATCCAACTTATGTAATTATGGTAGCGGCGGAGGGGATCGAACCCCCGACCTCACGGGTATGAACCGTACGCTCTAGCCAGCTGAGCTACACCGCCATATTATGGCTCCACAGGTAGGACTCGAACCTACGACCGATCGGTTAACAGCCGATTGCTCTACCACTGAGCTACTGTGGAACATTGTGTCCCTCAAGACAAGAACTATCTTATCACGATATTTTAAAGTGCGCAATACTTTTCACGAAAAAAAGTTTATTTATTTTTTCGGAGTAATAAAACCTGCAAGAAATACTTTACCACATGCGTTTTTGGTGGACAAGCACATACGTGAGATAATTAAAAAGAAAAGTGCCGAGATAAGAATTCGATAAGAATTCTCTCCCAGCACAGATTGAAATTAATATTCTCCTATTACAGCTTCCGCAATGTTCACACTGTGATCACCAATACGTTCTAAGTTACTCACTATATCAACAAATACCACACCAGAACCACCGGAACAGCTTCCGTCGTTCATACGAGCAATATGTTGCTTTCTTAACCTACGTTCCATTTTATCTATTAGTTCTTCCTTCTCAAGTACACCTTTCGCTTTAACAACGTCATGATGTTCAAGTGCAGAGATTGCTGCTTCTAATGTTTCTTTTGTTAATTCAAACATCTCATTTAAATCCGATAATGCCGTTTCGGACATAGAAACCTTATTTGATTTCTGATAGTCCTTCAACTCTACGATATTTTCCATATGATCACCAATGCGCTCAATGTCACGTATGGAGTCTAAAAGGGTTGAATGCTTTTTGGAATCTAAGTCAGACAGAGATTGTGATGAGACTTGTATTAAATAGTTTGTTATTTCTTTGTCCAAATTATTAATTGCTTGCTCGTACTGTACTGTCTTTTCTGCTGATTTCTTATCACCTGTTGCAAGATAATTAGCTGCATTAACTAGTCCTTCGTATGAATACTCAGCCATTCTTAGAACTTCTTGTTGAGCCTGTCCAAGTGCAATCGACGGAGAACTACCAATAAACCTCGCATCAAGGTGCTTAGATGTGAATTCAACTGTAGCATCCTCTCCTGGGATCAGCTTAGTTACAATCCAAGCTAAAATTCCAATACACGGAAATAGAATCAGCATATTAGTCACGTTAAATACCCCGTGAGCAGTGGCAATCTGAGTCATTGGGTTTAGATTGAATTGTACTGCTAGAAACTCAATAAATCTTGTGAATACGGGTAGAATCAATAACACAATTGTTGTACCAATTAAGTTAAACATAACATGAGTTAAAGCTGCTCGTCTTGCTGCCACAGTAGCACCTATTGCAGAAATAACAGCCGTAATTGTTGTTCCAATATTATCTCCAAATAAAACTGGAAGTGCTGCTTGTAAATCAATAGCCCCTTGAGCATAAAGCTGCTGAATTATTCCAATGGCAGCAGAAGAACTTTGAATTAACACAGTTAACACAGTTCCGATGAGAACACCCAATAAAGGATTATTACTTAATGTGACAGTCCATTCTGTAAAGGCAGGAAGATCACTTAGAGGCGCAAGTCCTTGCCCCATTAATTTCAATCCGTAAAAAAGAGCTCCTAAACCAAATATTACTTGTCCTATATTAGTAACTTTCGGAGATTTAAAAAAGAAAAGTAGAAACGCCCCTAATGCAATCACGGGAAGAGCATACTGAGACAGATTAATACTAATAATAAATGCAGTTGTTGTTGTACCAATATTAGCTCCCATAATAACTCCAATTGCTTGTCTGAGCGTCATAAACCCAGCATTAACAAGTCCAATTGTGAGAACTGTAGTACCTGTACTGCTTTGAATAAGTGCTGTAACTATAATACCTGTTAAAACACCCATAAAAGGATTTGTTGTAAATTTGTCTAACATATCCCTCAAACGGTCGCCGGCTGCTTTTTGAAGGCCATCCCCCATAAACTTTACAGCAAATAGAAAGATTCCTATGCCTCCAAGAAACGTAAATACAAGCGATTGAACATCCACACAATCTCATCCCTTCATCTACAAAAATACGTTTATTCGACATGAATCACGCACATACGTGTCTATTATTAAACATTTATTAATTAAATGTAAACCACAATTTACAAATGAGAACAAGTTATCTATTTCACAAGCGTTTTTTTGTGAACGTTGTGTGTTGCTATTGCTGAATGAATCCGCTTCCGCTATCATGAAAATAAAAATCATACAGGAGAGGCTTTATGCGTTTTTTTAATTGGTTTCTAAAGAGCTTATACCATCGGCAATCCATTCTCGCTTCTCGTTTTCGTCAAACAATCCATATATTAGGACATGTTTGCTTCACGATTTTCATTGCTCTTATTCCTTATTGTCTTGTTTTAAGTGTCTCCATTTGGTCAGGAATTACACACATTGAACATACGTTGGTAGAGGAAGAGATTGATTTCACCATACGTGAAGGAGTCCTTCACACTTCTGTTGAATCGAGCCCTTATATAGTGAACCTTGATCCATCACATCAACTGATCATTGATCCATCCGATGAATTTACAGTTGATCGTTTAAATTCCCAAGTGATTTTATTGCAAAAACAATCTGTTGTGTTCCACACGGCGAATGTAAATCAGTCCCTCCCTTATACATTACTTGGAGATGGTGTATTTACAAAAACGGATATTCTTGATCAATTGTCCGACAGTAAATCCTTTTTACCTATTTTGCTGGTGATTATTTCAATCATTATTTTAACTGTGATGATTGGACTTGCCTTTTTAGGCGTTTCAGTTCTTGCATTTGTGGGTCGATTCCTACAATGGAAAAACCCTTCCATTACATATGTGCATTTATGGAAAATAGCAGCCCATACGATAACCCTTCCAGTCATTCTTTTTGCATGGGCAATTGTTATTGCTGACTTTATTCCGCTCTTACTTTGGGTTGGACTTGTCATTGCTTTATATGGTTATTTAGTTGTTCGACTTCCACAAAAAAAGAAGAGTAGAAAAACGGTTTAACGTTTTTCTACTCTTCTTTCGTTGCTTGTAATCCTTCAACTTTTGCCACTAAAATCCTTGTTCCATCAACTGATAACACTTCAATTTCTTTTTCTTGTTCAATCCATTGACCTCCACTTGTAGCACTATATGGCTGGCCTTCTATTACGATCGTACCCGTTGGTCTAAGTGAACTTAATGCCTTACCTTTCTTTCCAACTAAATCTTTGTAGCCTTCATTAATGGAATTGTAGCCTCGATCGCTTGTTAATCGATCTTTAAAAGTAAGCTTTGCCCACATTTGTCTTCGTGTAAAAACCTTTAAGAAGAATAATGAGCTAAGTGCGCCTAGGATAAAGGCCATCCCTACTAAAATTCCGTAAACTAAGTTTGGTGCGGGAATTGCTAGCCCAACTACCATTAGGATTACACCAATTAATCCAACCGTCCCATCTGAAAAGAGCTTCCCGTCCAAGATAATCAGTGCGATTCCAATTAAGTAAAGAATAACAATCCAAAATCCTGCATCTCCAGTTAGATGATATAAGAAATAGGCAGCCGTTAGTCCTACTCCAAGCAAGGCGAATAATCCACGCGCTTTAACGAGTAATTCACCGAATAAAAATAATGTCCCTAAAAAGATCACGATAAAGCCGATACTTGCGCTATCAAGCCAATCCATGTCGTCATCTCCCCTTTCTACAATAATCTATACGTATAATCATACCACTCGGTTTCACTTTTTTTAAATTAAAACGGTGTCATTTCACAAAACAAAGTGAGAGAAGGAATAAAGAAATTCCTTCTCTCTTAAACTTATTTAAACCAACCTTTAATCGATTCAATTATCTGATTGATAAAATCTAAAAAGCTGCTTAGAAAGGATTGTGTTTCATCTTTATTTAAAAATTCACCTAAGTTATCACGAACCTTTGAAATTTGATCTTGTACTTGATCCCAGTTTATATCTAGATCCTTCATTCGCATAAACAGTGAAACTAGTCCATTCATTTCTTCTTCAGATAGAGTAATTCCAAGTTCGTTCGCAATTCGTTGAATTAATGCTCGTAAGTCTTCTTCAGATTCAACAGGTGTATCTCCTATCTCCTCTTTAATCCGGTTAATTAATTCTGTCGCTTCATCAACACCGATTGATTCGCTTAATTCTGCTGTCCGAACCATTTCTTCATTTGCCACTTGCTTCTGTTCTTCGGGTATATCTACTCCTGCGGCAACCTCATACGCTTTAATTAAACCAGTTAATCCGGCCGTCCCTGACACTTCAAATGGAGCCGTAACGTAGATATCGGCATCCTCAACTCCAGCTGTTACAAGTGCATTCGCATACATTTTATCTGATACCCATGTAATATTATTTGTTTCTACATTAATGCCTTCACCAGACTGTGTCATTGTAATTTTTGAAGAAGACAATGCTCGACTTCCGATGTTTGTCTTACTAATATAATCTCCTAAATAAACATGTTCCTCTTCATTTGTTACTTCTAACGTTTCAACCTGATCCGTGACATCCATCTCTTTCAGTAGGTCTTCTCTCTGTGCTGGAGACAGATCGGCTCCGAGTGTTACAATGACATCACCTGGGACTGCATCTGCTTTTGCAATCGTTGGAATGAACAAGAGAAAAATAAACGTAATGACCATAGATTTTTTAAGTGTATTTATCAATTTTTAACGACCCCTTTTATGGTTGTAAAACCACATTGCTTAGTAAGGTATCCTCTATTTTTCTAATACCCTTCACATTAGGTAACCTTTTTTACGAATAAATGAAAAGTTACTTTAGACCTAATTTTAACTCATTCCTATCTTAATTACACCCTTTTCTTTCCATAAACTAAACACAAGTAACCCAATAATCGCTGTCACATAGATAAAAATAAATCGATAGGTCGTCCAATTTTCCATCCAAGCTGAGAACAAAATGGGGCCACTCGCCACCCCGATAAAGCGGATCATCGATAGCCATGAGATTGCCTTTTCTCTGATTGGTTCCGGTATAAGATAAACGAGGGCACTTGTTGAAGCCGGCAGCATCACACCAGACACCGCTCCAACAATACAAGCACTAACAAGTAGAAGCGAGACATGTATGTAAAAGAAGCTTACAATAACAGTTGCTATAAAAAGGACAAGTATGCCAGCCTTTAATACACATTGTATTTGTTTAAAAGACTGCAATGACAACCTGCCATAAAGATAGGACATCAGTACTAGAATAGCAAGTGGCAAAGAAATGAACATGGAGCGAGTAAACGAATCTTCAACAAGCGTTGAAATGACAAAAAGGAGTCCATATAAAAAGAACATCACTAAAAAGCCAATAGACAACACTGGAAGAAACACTCGGAAGTATCTAAAAAGCTTTTCATTTGTTCGGCTTTGAACAGGCATACCCTCGCTTCCTAGCAAACTGAATGTAGCAGCAAGAGCAACAAGTGCGATTGCAAGGTACCAAACAAATCCCGCTTGCCAGTGGTATAGTACGATTAAGCCACCAAGGATTGGGCCTGCCGTTTTACTTAACCCGTTCACGATCTCCAAGAAGCTAAACACCTTCGCCTGCAGTTCTTTTGGGTACCGTTCAGAAGCTAGAATCATACCCATCGGAGCTGTTGCCCCCGCTCCGATCCCTTGCAGGATCCTCCCTAACAGGATTACGTAATAAGCTTGGGTAGAATCCGTTGTAAATCCTGCTAAAGATGCAAGAACACAGCCAAGAATCAATCCAGACAAGCTTACAATTAAAACGAATCGCCTTCCATATCTCCCTGAGAGCCACCCGCTTAAAAGAATCATCAATGCTCCTGCGTACGAGAAAACACTTAGTAACAGGCTTGTTTGGTTAGAAGTTAATAATAGATCATCTTGAATTGCTGGCATAATTGGGATAAAGAGTCCGTTTCCAATGACCATAATCATCGTAAAGGTGGCTAGTCCTATTTTCGTCAAGCCCTCTTGCATGTTCATCTAATTCTCTCCTTCAAAAAAAATAGTCATAAACTCGCTTACTCTCGCATACACTCTTACTATCTAGATTTCCGCGAGGAGGACAAGCTATGAAGCGCTTGTTTATTTGTGTTGCTCTTATCCTAGTTTTAGCAGGGATTGTTTCAGATCTTCGTACTGGATCACTTCCAGATCAATCGGTTAAACAACTAAATCAATCCGCTCCCCCTAAAAAGGTTGAAGCACCTGTAGATTCCTCTCCTACACTAGCTTCTCAAGAAGTCATTGTTGAACCGGGTCATACCGTTTTGTCCGTGGTAGAACATTTAAACGAAGGCCCTATTCCTGTAAGTATTGCGCAGATCATAGACGACTTTAAATCCTTAAACCAATCACTTGAACCTGATATGATTCAAACAGGTGAGACGTATTTGTTCCCAATTTATAAGAAAGAGTGAATTTCCTTGCCAAATCGAGGAGGTCATTGATAAAATGAAGTCGTATCTCTAAATGAGAGACTAGACAACTAGTGAACGTTACTTGTTGAATAAAGGAGCGATTGGTCAATGACCGAAATTACTCATCGTACAAAAACCCGTCCGGTTAAGGTCGGTAATTTAACGATTGGCGGCAATGATGAAGTCGTCATTCAAAGTATGGCAACAACAAAAACGCATGATGTCGAAGCGACGGTTGCTGAGATTAATCGACTTGCTGAAGCAGGGTGTCAAATTGTTCGTGTAGCTTGTCCTGATATGAAAGCTGCAGAAGCAATTAAAGATATTAAAGCGCAAATTTCTATTCCATTAGTTGTTGATATTCATTTTGATTACAAGCTGGCATTAAAAGCCATTGAAAATGGAGCAGACAAAATTCGCATTAACCCAGGTAATATCGGGCGTCGCGAAAAGGTTGAAGCGGTTGTTAAAGCTGCTAAAGCTAAAGGTATTCCAATTCGTATTGGTGTTAATGCAGGGTCACTTGAACGTAAAATCCTAGAGAAATACGGATACCCAACAGCAGATGGTATGGTGGAAAGTGCTCTTCATCACATTAAAATCTTAGAAGATCTTGATTTCCATGACATTATCGTCTCCATGAAGGCATCTGATGTACATTTAGCGATTGAAGCGTATGAAAAAGCGGCTAAAGCATTTGACTACCCACTTCACCTAGGAATCACAGAGTCAGGAACGCTTTTTGCTGGTACAGTTAAAAGTGCTGCTGGATTAGGTGCCATTCTTAATATGGGAATTGGGAATACGGTTCGTATCTCGTTAAGCGCAGACCCTGTTGAGGAAGTAAAGGTTGCTCGTGAGCTTCTGAAATCCTTTGGTCTGGCAGCAAATGCGGCAACGCTTATCTCATGCCCGACATGCGGTCGAATTGAGATTGATTTGATTAGTATTGCCAATGAAGTAGAAGAATACATTGCTTCTATTAAAGCTCCTATTAAAGTCGCTGTACTTGGTTGTGCGGTGAATGGACCTGGTGAAGCTCGTGAAGCAGATATTGGTATTGCCGGAGCACGCGGAGAAGGTCTCCTATTCCGTCACGGAGAGATCGTTCGTAAGGTTCCTGAGGAAACAATGGTTGAAGAACTGAAAAAAGAAATTGATATCATTGCTGAGGAGCATTACAAAAAACAAAAAGCTGCCGAGCTTGAAAGCAGCATGTAAAGAAGGTCCCGTTAGTCGAATAGACTACGGGATCCTTTTTTTGCTCTCTGCATAGATGATTACTTGAAGTTAAATAAACGCTGAGAAAAACAATGACGTAAGAATGGACACAATTCCAATGCCGATCCCCCAATTACCGATCGATTTTGAAAGACTTTTCCTCGCTACAAAGCCAACAATAATGCCCGCAGCGCCTAATAGAATCGGCAAGATAAACAAAGACAGAATGGATAAAACGAGAGAAAAAATTCCCATTGCTCGTCCGTTCATCATTTGTTCGACAGGCTCACCAGAGTTACGATCATCAGTTGAAAAGGATATTGGCTCGGCAGCATGAAACTCTGCCGCTGTTTCCTCTTTATAATCTGCTTTATGTTCAGTAAGATCCAAGTCCGTATCTAAGACCGTTTGATCCCGAGGATCTACTAAGCGTACGGGTTCTTGCTCTGGGTGTTTATCAATCGCCATGTGAATCCCTCCACTCTATCCTGCAGAGAGCATTTATTAGTGTACCCAAATGACCTTAGATGACCCGTTTAGTATAGAAGTTGTTCTTTGTTTTAAATCCGTCTCCATTAGATGCTACAATAAGCGTGAGAGGATGATGACATTGAACACGATTCGAATTGGTTTAGATATTGATGGAACTGTTACAGATCCTGCAGCATTTGTGCCAGCTTTAAATCAATCATTTCAAAAAAATTTAACATTAGACGATTTAACGTCTTATGATTTAACAGGCGTGCTAGGAATTACACGCGACGAATTTATGGTGTGGATGAAAACGAATGAAGCAACAATCTATGCAAATGTTGAAATGGCAGAGCATGCCAGCCACGTTTTAGAGAAATGGCAGCAATCATTTGAGCTTTATTATGTAACAGCTCGAGGCTCCTATCTTGAGGAAGTCACTCGTACATGGTTTAAAGCAAACCGCGTTCCTCACCATCATATTGAACTTCTTGGCCAGCATAATAAGATTGAGTCGATTACGGAGCACCAGATTGATCTTTTCTTAGAAGATAAACATGATAACGCCGTAGAGATTGCCACTCATTGTAGGATCCCGGTTCTTTTGCTTAATACTCCGTACAATCAAGGGGACGATCCAGAAGGCGTCATTCGAGTGAAGGACTGGCTTTCTGCTGAACAATGGGTCGAGAGTTGGATTCAAGATAAAAAGAGGTGATCACGCGTGTTCCGTTGGTTTAAGAAGAAAGGCTGTCATTTCTGTCATAAGAAAACCCCTTTTATGCAAACCTATCTCTCAGATCAAGGTAAACGCATAAAGGTTTGCGAGAAATGTCTTGAATATGCCGAGAGACGCGCACTAAAAAAAGCATGAGCCCTTTGCTCATGCTTTTTGCATGGAACACGATTCACATGTTCCGTACACTTCAAATTTATGACCCTCTACTTGGAAAGCAGGGAATTGCTTAGCGATCGCCTCTTCACTCACTGGACATGTATGAAAATGCTCCGTACGCCCACATGTTAAGCAAATAAGGTGATGGTGATGAGAATGTGTTTGACATGTAATCCGGTATCGCTTCTCTCCCTCAAGCTCTGTTTCTTCAAGAATCGTTAATTCTTGAAATAGTGAAAGATTTCGATAGATGGTATCAAAGCTTAACCCCGGATAATCCTTTTGCATATGCTCCAGCACTTCTTTAGCTGAAATATAGCGATCTTCGTCGGCAAACAACTGAATCATCATTTCCCGTTTACCTGTATATTTGTAACCTTCTTTTTTTAGTACATCTAATGCATCAGATACGTTCATCTGCTGACACCCTTCCGTCACCCGAGTAAATTGTTCCTCTTATTATAAACGATTCACAACACTTGCGTCACTTACTGTTCAATTACTGAACTTGGCTTTGGCTTTCGCATCCATTTCATTTTGCGGTTACGGCCGAACAAGATCGATAGAAGTAATAATACAACAGAAATCATGACGATGGTTCCACCTGGTGCTAAATCAAGTTGGAATGCTGCGATTAACCCACCTACCACAGCTATTTCTCCGAGTATAACTGAGAAGAAAAACAACTGCTTAAATCCTTTTGCAAACCTCATTGCACTAGCAACAGGCAAGGTCATTAAGGCAGAAACAAGCAGAATTCCTACGACTCTCATGGCTGCTGCAATAACTAAAGCAACAAGTACAACAAATATCATATTTACTAACTTTCGATTCACTCCAGAAATAACGGCTTGTTCCTCATCAAACGAAAGAAAAAATAATTCTTTATAGAAAAGTACAAGAACAATAATAATAACGACTGTAATGATGCTAATTGTAATGAAGTCTGACTGCGTAACAGCAATTACACTACCAAATAAATAGTTAAACAAATCATTATTAAAGCCATTGGCAAGCGATATGAAGATAACACCAATTCCAATTCCGGCAGATAAAATGATTGGAATGGCAATTTCTTTATAGAATGTGTACACTCGGCGCAGCTGTTCAATCAGTAGTGACCCTCCTACAGAGAAAACCATTCCCATATATAATGGGTTCAGTCCCGCAAAGAAGCCAACATACTTGCCCATCAGTAGGCTAAATGCAATGCCTGACAATGTAATATGAGAAAGCGCATCGGCAATCAGGGACATTCTTCTTACAACAAGAAACACACCAAGTATTGGTGCTAATAAACCAATCATCATGCCGGTATACAATGCATATTGAAGAAAATCAAACCTTAAAAATGTTTCAATCATACGTGCACTTCCTCATTTACTCGATAAACGTGTAGTAAATCTTGATTTTTTTCAAAGTCAATTGGCTTATGAAAATGTATGGACTGATTGAGGCAGGCTACCTCTGTTACATACTTAGTCATCACACCTGTATCGTGTGTAATTAATAGAAGAGTTAAGCCTTTTTCTTCGTTTAATGTTTTAAGCAATTCATAAAATGTCTGCACACTAGCCACATCTACCCCAACAGTGGGCTCATCTAGGATCAGAAGCTCAGGCTCACTTACTAGCGCTCTTGCGATAAAGACACGCTGCTGCTGACCACCTGACAGCTCCCCTATGTTTTGTTTTGTATACTCCTGCATACCTACCTGTGCAATCGCTTCATGCACCTTTAGCTTATCTTTCTTTGTCATAAAGCGAAATAGACCGAGTTTTCCACATAAGCCCATGGATACGACTTCAAACACAGTCGCCGGGAACCCTGAATTAAAGCTACTCGCTTTTTGTGAAACGAAACCGACCTTATCCCATCTTTGAAATTGGCTCACACGCTCTCCAAAGATTTCAACCTCTCCTTGAACAGGTTTAATGAGTCCAAGCAGCAATCGGATGAGGGTTGATTTACCTGAGCCGTTCGGTCCCACTAAACCAAGAAAAGATCCTTTTTCAAGCTTAAGTGACACGTTCTCTAATACATGTCGATGATCATAATAGAAATGTACGTTTTTTAATTCCGCTAAAATCGTCTGATTGGACAAAGACGATCTCCCCTTTTCGTTTGTATTCAATCATTTTTTAAGAATGATTACGATTTAATTGACTTACCCTATTATAAAGCTTTTTATCTATCTGTCCACCCAAGTAGCCTAATTCTTAGATAATCGTTGTGATAAAGACCTTGATATCTTGTAAAACAACAAAAAAACCGAATGAATCCTCTTCAAGAGTCACCCGGTTTTCTCGTTTTATCATACGATTATTGGTTAAATGCAATCGCATCATGCTGCATAACGCCTTGCTGAATCGTTACAGCGTATTCGCTTTTCGCGTTCCCGTTCTTTTCAACGTACTTCTTTAAACCAGTCATTCCTCGGTTATAAGCTGTTAACGCATAGTCCCAATCTTCATATTCCTCATATAGATAATCTAAATATTCCACAGATAACTGGATTGAATACAGAGGCTCAAACAGATACTCCTGTTTGTAATCAAGGTTTGCTCTGTCCGCAATCCAGGGCGCCGTGTTCGTCATAAACTGTCCCATTCCGTAAGCTACACCAAACCTCGTTTCTGGTCCTACTACGGTCGGATCAAAGCTTCCTCCTGTCTCTACTTTAAGCAGCTCATACACAATATAAGGATCCATTCCTTTTTGTTGAGTTAACTCACCAAGAAATAAACCCCACTCTCGCTTAAAGCGTCCTTCACTCTCTTTGTATAATTGCTCGGCCAATTCACTTGATTGTATCCACTGTGAGTAGCTCGGTACACTTGATTCAGAGAGCTCTGTATTACTCGAAAGCTCTAACCCATCCTTTTCAATTTCGAGACGAGTTAGTTCATTCTGTCTATCTTTAACAGCTTGCTTTAAGCTGTTGACTTCAATTGCGAAATAACCTGCAAGCATGATGATTGCGACTAAACTTCCAACTAGAAAACGTCGTACCATTCGTCAACACTCCTTTGTAATAACGTCGTTTCCACCCAACTAGTGGATACCCTAAGTTATTGTTTTTAAACGCGTTTTGCGCTAATGAGTGTATCATGAAGCGATTTAGACCAGCTACTATTTGTTGTTTCCTACACAGGACATATTATCCAGTTGCATATTCGTCAAGTGGCAATGAAATGTTCACTTCTGTTCCGACGTTGTATTCACTTGTTATGGTAAAGATCCCACCGTGATCCTCTATAATTTTTTTACAAAGCGGAATGCCTATTCCATTCCCTTTTTCCTTTGTTGTGAAAAATGGCTTTCCTAATTGGTTTAATACCTCATCAGGCATCCCTTTTCCATTGTCTTTTAGAGTTAAAAGAAACCTGTCGTCTTCTATTTCTGTTTTAACAATAAAACGTCGATCTACATTAGACGAACCATATGCTTCTACAGAATTTCGTAAAAGATTTAAAATTACTTGCTTAATCATCGATTCATTCACATGAACGGTTACATTGTATTTTGTTGCTGTTAGTTGAAGATCAAGATTCACATCATGCAGCAAACACTCAGACTTTAAAATTTGTACAAGAGATTCAATAATTTGATTAGGAGATTGCCAGCTTCGAGTCATTTTTTTTCTTGATACAGATAAAAAATCCTCAATGATTAAATTCATACGGTTTAATTCAGATAAAATCGTATCGTAGTATTTATGAAAATCGTCCGTTAACTTAGCTAACTGAAGAAACCCCTTAATTACAGATAGCGGGTTGCGTAATTCATGTGCGACTCCTGCCGCAATGTGAGAAACGGCCTCCATCTGATGATGAAACGTTAATAAATGTTCGAATTTTTTTTGGTATGAAAGGTCCTCAAAGACAATATATTGGCAATTGAAGTACGAATACGGAAAGACACAAACCCGTATTAATGTATCTTCGTCCTCATATATTTGTTCCTCCACACTCATTGTCAGTGTTGTAACAGCCATCACTTCTTTAGCTAGTTTTAATACGTGGTAGCGTTCACTTAAATCTAGAAAGGAGGCGTTTTCAAGTTCTCTTTCATCAAGTTGACACGTTTTAATAAACGCTTGATTCCAGCCAAGTACATTATATTGGCAATCCATTTTAAGGAAGGGAAATCCTAAATCTTCTATGTATGGTCTTTGTGGTAGGTTCTGAGAATAATGTGCTGTTGGTAGGGCGAATGCTGAATGTAGTGCTGAGCTGGAATTATTCGTCATACTACGGCTCCCTTTTTCAGAGGCTGATTTGTTATCTTGTTGATGATCAAACATAGTAGCCCCTCCTTTAATTTATACGAGTGCTCTGACATATAACTAAAGTCAATATGACTTTTACACAGGACTTACAGATACTAAACGTATTCGTGATTTGCTACGTATTTCCTTTTTTTCTGCACAAAATCTTCCGCTTCTCATAGGTATAAGTAGATAGGCAAAAGTCTTGGGAGGGGTACACATGAACGCTTTTATCCAGCAGTTAATTAATCAAAAAATTAATTCGTTAACCGTTTCTGAACTAATCAAACAAGCCGAAAAAAATAATATTTCCATTACAAATCATCAAGCCGAGCAAGTTATTTCTATTTTGAAAACAGAGAAAATTGATGTAGGGAATGCGGCTCAAGTAGAAAGACTCATTCATAAACTACAAACAGAAACAGATAGCCACGTTGCAAACACCATTGAGCAACTTCTCAAGCAATATAGCCATCTGCTTCCGTAACGTATTTAGAGCATAATACCCTCTAATAAACCTTCGTCAAACTGGCCTTCTTTCAGCATGGCAATTTCATGCTTATAAGGAGGTCTTTTGTCTTTTTTATCCTCGCCTACATAAGGAGTTTCAAGGATTTTTGGTACAGCCATTAACTGATCATGTTTCACAATGTAATGAAGTGCCTCATACCCAATGTGGCCAAAGCCAATGTTCGCATGTCTGTCTTTACGTGCACCTTGTACATTTTTGCTATCATTAATATGAAGGACTTTTATCCGGTCCACACCAACGATCTTATCAAATTCGTTAAGCACACCGTCAAAATCCTCAATCAGATTATAACCGGCATCATGCGTATGGCATGTATCAAAACAAACGGATAACCGCTCGTTATGCTTCACTCCATCGATAATGGCAGCAAGCTCTTCAAAGCTACGACCACATTCTGTTCCTTTACCAGCCATCGTCTCAAGTGCAATCTGAACGTCATTCTTAACTTCTAAAACTTCATTCAGACCTCTGATAATCTGCTCAATTCCCTTTTCGGCACCTGCTCCTACATGTGCACCCGGATGCAAAACAATTTGTTTTGCTCCAAGTGCTTCCGTACGAGCGATTTCAGATTGGAGAAAATCAACACCTAATTGGAACGTTGCCGGCTTTTCCGTGTTTCCAATATTAATGATATACGGGGCATGGACGACAATATCAGACATTCCGTGAGCCTTCATATGTTCCTGACCCGCTTCAATATTTAGATCTTCAATCGCTTTACGCCTTGTATTTTGCGGCGCTCCTGTATAGATCATAAAGGTATTCGCACCATAACTAGCTGCTTCCTCACTTGCTCCAAGAAGCATTTTACTTCCGCTCATTGAAACATGTGAACCTATCTTTAATGTCATCATTCCACCTCGTTACTCAATGATTATCCTTTTGAACGTCCCTTAATTCTGCGTTGTCTTTGTTCTTCTTTTGCTGCACGATATCTTGCTTTTTTCTTATACGCCGGCTTTACTTTTTTCGGTTTAGCCACTGCTTTTTTTGATCCAGAGGAATCAGACTTACGATGTTGTGAACGGCCAAGTCCAAGTGGCGGCTTCTCAAGCTTAATCCACTCTCCTTTTTTCAGGTCAACGTACGTAAAGGTAATTCCTTTTTTCACTAAACGCTCGATCGCCTGCTGATCCGTTTGAGCATATAACGTAATCGCGTCACCACTCATCCCTGCGCGCGCCGTGCGACCTGTCCGATGAACGTAGAAGTCTAGATCCTTTGGAAGGTTATAGTTGATAACATGAGTAATCCCTTTAATATCAATTCCTCTTGCTGCTAGATCCGTTGCTACAAGGTATTGAATCTTCATGTCACGAACTTGCTTCATGATTTGTTTGCGTTCTCTCGGTTGTAAACCGCCATGGATTCGCTCAGCGTTTAATCCAGCATCTAGTAGGGCTTGTGAAACTTCATCTGCCTCATCTTTTGTATTCGTGAAAATAACAGCAAGAAATGGATTAATGGACTCGGCAATTTCCACAACAACCTTTAGACGATCACGGTGTTTTATAGGAAGAAGCTTGTGTTCAATTAATGTGGCCGTTGCGTGCTCTGGCTCAACCTTTACATGTCTTGGATCATTCATATATTTCTTTAAGAAAGGTTGAAGCTTCTCAGGAATCGTTGCTGAAAAGACAAGCATTTGGAGATTTTCGGCCATGCGAGACGCCGTACGGTCAACATCATCAATAAAGCCCATATCAAGCATTTGATCCGCTTCATCTACAACTAAAATGGTTGCTGAGTAAGCTTTTAGCGCTTGGTCTTTAATAAGGTCTGCAATTCTTCCAGCTGTACCTACAACAATATGAGGTTGCGTTTTTAGTCGATCAATGGCACGACTTTTATCTGTTCCACCAACAAGCAATTGACTGACAATTGGTTGCTCTTCTGAAACGTGCTCAAGAAGCAACTTAAGTTCGTCAAATAATTGGGTGGCAAGTTCTCTTGTTGGTGCTGTGATAATGGCTTGTACTTCTTGTTTCTCTGGTTTGATCACTTGTAAGATCGGAAGTAGAAACGACAATGTTTTTCCTGTTCCTGTTTGCGATTGACCAATGACATCTTTGCCATTAATAATTGCAGGAATAAGTCGTTCCTGTATTTCCGTAGGCTTTTTTAAGCCCTGTGCATCAAGTGCTTCTAATAAAAACGGATGGAGTCCAAACCGTTTGAAATTCTCTGAAATCATGTTTATTTCCTACTCTCTGAACTTTAGGTATTTACAGTAGCTTATTTTACCACAGAATGACACTAAACACGACGTACTTCGGAAAACCGGGCTCACATCACGTATTCATTTTGCATATAAACAAGTAAATGGACATATATTGAAGGGAGAACGACCATGCAACGAATCTTTGGACCTCCAGCTGGTCCAACACCAATTCAACCGTTAGCTAGAAGTCCTTTTATGTTCGGACCTGGACCGGGAGCAGGAATGGTTCCCCCATCAGCCTTTCTAGGTGGCCCAGGACCTCAAGCTGCATCTGGTTTTATGCAAGCTACTGGGGGTAGAGTCGGCTTACTTGCAAGACTGTTTGGTGGTGGCGGTGGGGCTAGTGCAATGAGCGGAGCAGCATTCCCTACAGCAGGCGCCAGTGGCGGAAGCTTTCTTTCTGGCATTAATTTCACTTCAATTCTTCAAAATACACAACGGATAATGGGGATTACTCAACAGGTGATGCCAATGGTACAGCAATACGGACCGATTATTCGGAATGCGCCGGCTTTGTGGAGAATCATGCGTAGCCAACCAAGTTCGGACGTAGAAGAAACAGCAAGCGATCTCACAGCATCTACTATCCCCATCCCTACCGATCAAGATACAAGTGTAGCGCCACAGCCCATTTCTCCTACACCATCTGCGCCAGCATCAAGTGTACCTATTCAACCTCAATTGGCAACAATTCAATCTGTTTCAAAGCCTGTTGTTGGACCACCTGCTCCTAAGTTATATGTTTGATTAAAATCACGAGAAAATACTCGTGATTTTTAATTAAATAGTTGACAAGCTTTATAGTGGAATAGTATAATTTCAAATTTTGCTCCATTTGTGTTATACTAAATACTGACAACTCGAATGGAGGAATGCTCATGTTTAAAGTCGGTGATCATGTTGTTTATCCTTATCATGGGGCTGGAACAATACGAGACATTGAAGAGAAAGACGTTTTAGGTGAAACCCACTCTTATTTTGTTCTTCATTTCCCACTAGTAGATGTGAAATTAATGCTCCCTGAGAGTAAAATTGATAATTCAGGCTTGCGTAAGGTCATTGAGCAAGATGAATTAGACAATGTAATTGAAGCATTGAAAAACGGACCTGAGCTTCCACCTTCTACTAGCCACTTCTCAAAAGAAACGGAAAACTTGTTAAAGAGCGGGAGCATCTTTGATGCAGCTCACCTCATTTCTTCCCTTTCCAAGAAACAGGCTGGTCGTTCAAACGGTCTTCATATACAAGATCGAAACCACCTTCAAAAGGCAAAACAGATGATTGCAAGTGAGCTTGTACTCGTTAACAATATGTCTGAAGAACAGGCTTATGAGTTTATCGATAACAATTTGCTTGAATTGTCTTAAGCACAACGATTGTCAACGACCTCCATCTCCATTACAATGATGGTATCAGACTGCTTCTCACCTTTTGTTTGGTTGGGAAGCATTTCTCTAGGAGGACAAGTTACATGAATGTAAAAAAGATCTCGCCACGCGGTTATTGCTATGGCGTTGTAGACGCAATGGTTTTAGCAAGGCAGGCTGCGCAAAACCTTGATCTACCGCGTCCGGTTTATATACTTGGACAAATTGTTCATAATCAGCATGTTACTGATGCATTTGAAACAGATGGAATTATTTCGTTAGATGGACCGAACCGTCTTGATATCTTAAAAGAAATTGATAAGGGAACGGTTATTTTCACTGCACATGGTGTCTCACCTGAGGTACGTACTCTTGCAAAAGAAAAAGGCTTAACTGTTGTTGATGCCACTTGCCCAGATGTGACAAGAACACATGATTTAATTAGAGACAAGCATAGCGAAGGCTATGAATTCATCTATGCTGGGAAAAAAGGGCACCCTGAGCCTGAAGGCGCAATTGGTGTCGCACCAGAAGCCGTACACCTTGTTGAAAACACTGAGGACGTTGAGAACCTTAACTTAACAACAGATAAGATTATCATCACAAACCAAACAACCATGAGTCAGTGGGATGTGTCAGATATTATGAAACGCGCTATGGAACGTTATCCTCACGCAGAAATTCATAATGAAATCTGCCTAGCTACTCAAGTCCGTCAAGAAGCCGTTGCAGAACAAGCAAAAGAATGTGATCTAGTGGTTGTAGTTGGGGATCCAAAGAGTAATAACTCTAACCGATTGGCTCAAGTTTCTGAACAAATTGCAGGAACAACCGCATATCGCATTGGTGATATTACAGAGCTCGATTTAGAATGGTTAAAAGGCGTTGAAGTCGTTGGTGTTACATCTGGCGCTTCTACACCAACTCCTATTACGAAAGAGGTTATTAACTACCTCACTCAATTTGACCAGAATGATCCAACCACATGGCCACTTAAACGTACAATAAATCTTGAAAAGCTTTTACCAAAAGTAAAAGTTAAATAAGAACAAAAACGATCGTCCCTCAGTGGGGCGATCGTTTTTTTATTTATACATATTGGTATGGATCTGTGTTTACTTCTGATGGAATGGTTTCAATGGTATGACCCGAATCTGCTAAAAGCTGGTTCAGTTTCTTTGAAACACCTTTTTTCATGATTTTCTCGATATTATGACCTGGATCCAATAGTGAAAAACCGTCCTCAATTGCGTCAACTGCTGAATGATAATAAATATCTCCAGTAATAAAGACGTCTGCACCCTTCTTCATTGCGGTTTGGATGTATTTGTTCCCATCCCCACCAAGGACAGCCACCCGACTTACAATCTTATCTGGATTCCCTATCAAACGTAGAGTTGGAACGTCAAACGCTTTTTTAACCAGCTCTGCAAGTTCTCTCAGCGACATTTGTTGAGAAAGCTCTCCTATACGGCCAAGTCCATAGCTTTCGCCCTTTTGCTTAAGCGTATAGACATCGTAGGCTACCTCTTCGTAAGGATGTGCCTGTTTCATTGCATCAACTACATTCGTGAGTTGTGTTGCACGAACAATCGTTTCAATCTTTGTTTCTTCGACAATTTCCTGAACATCACTATTACCTATGTACGGATTTGATCCTTCAAGAGGTTTAAATGACCCTGTTCCGTCTGAGCTATACGAACAATGACTATATGCGCCTATATGCCCGGCTCCAGCATCTCCCAATGCTTCTCGGAGAGAGCGTGCATGTGTTCTAGGAACGTAAACAACAAGCTTTTTAAGCTCCTCAGTATATGTTTCTGCGAGTACTGCTTGATTGGTTAATGATAATGCATCAGCCAGTAGATCATTGACTCCCCCACGAGCAATATCTAAATTCGTATGGGCAGCATAAATAGTTATTCCATGCGTCAGTGCTTTATGGATGATTCGTCCATGAGTAGTTTGTAGATCAATGGTATTTAGCGGACGAAATAACAATGGGTGGTGAGCCAGAATAAAGTTGGCCTTTTGTTTAATAGCCTCGTCAAGAACAGCTTCTGTTACATCAAGTGCCGTTAAAATTCGATTGACTCGGTTATCAAGGTTTCCTACCATTAACCCAATTCGATCTCCTTCTACAGCTAATGATGGTGGGGACCATTCTTCAAAAATCCGTATTACCTCACGACCTGTTGGAGCATTAGACATTTGCTAAAACCTCCTGTACATGTTTGATTTTCATCTCAATCTGAGTTTTTCTTTCAGTAAGAGACTCTTGTTCCTTACCCTGCTTTAAAGCCTTTAACACGCGCTCCCAATTTTTTTGTTCACTTGCCCACTTTTTTATAAAAACCTCACTAGGTTCTTTAATTAGATGGGGTCCAAGCATAAGCTTTTTCTCACGGTTTTCCTCATATCTCTCTTCATCATTCCCAGGTTCGGCCACCAGAATTTCATAGAATTTTTCATTTTCTACTAAAATGTCTTCCTCGATTAATTTCCAGTTGTTCTCAAGTAGCCAGATTCGAACAGCTCGGGCTGAATTATTAGGTTGAAGGACTAATCGTTTCACGCCTTCGAGCTTCTCTTTTCCATCTTCAAGAATGGACGCGATCAGCGATCCTCCCATTCCAGCAATCGTGATGCCTTCTACCTCATTCGGTTTAATCACTTCTAAACCAGAACCCTTGCGTACATCAATACGGCTTTCTAATTTGGCTTCTCTCACTTGTTTCTTAGCCGCTTGAAATGGTCCCTCAACAATCTCTCCTGCTATAGCGTGAATCGAGGCATTCGAAAGACAAAGATAACTTGGAAGATAGGCATGGTCTGATCCGATGTCAGCAAAGCTTTTTAAGTGGTTTACATAGCCTGCTACGGCCATTAATCGATTTGATAATTTATGTTCATTCATCTGTTTATCACCTTTACATTGTTGGTTTACCGTTACCCATCATATCATATTTCATCCTAACGAAAAAACTTCCTCACGCGGCCTGAACAGCACGAAAGGAAGTTTGAAGAGAATTATTCAGAAATCGATAGTAAATACTCAGAAATCGCATCAGCTTCTTCTGGACTATATTGCGTTTGTGGTGGCATGGAGCCAATTCCATTTTGAATGATTTCTGAAATTTGCTCAACTGAATAGTCACCATCAAGACCATTAATTGCAGGTCCAATAGAACCACCAGCTAAGTCACCACCATGACAGTTGATACAGGATTGCTGAGCAAGCTCTTCCCCTGCAGCGATTGGATCATCAATTTCAACTGTTTCTTGTTCACCTGTTCCATTCTCTTCCTCTTCAAGAGCATTTCGTTCAAATACTCCGTAAGCCGACATCACTGCCATTAAAACGATACCGATTAAAGCAATAAGTGCAAAAGGTATAAGTGGACTTCCTTTCATAATGCGGACCCTCCCAAAAGATGACGTTTACAATTCTAGCTTAGCTTATGTACAACCTTTTCACATGCGTCTCTTATAGTTTACTTGAAAAGCGTATATCTGAAAAGGACAAGTTTTAAAAACTGGTCATTATTGATAAAAAAAGAAAATGATCATGGTCAACAACAGCATAAAAGTGGCTACGAAATAAAAGACTTTTTGCTTTTTTCTCCATCCAAGCCAGAACCAAATCCCCGTAAATAAGATAATGACAGCTTGTGATGGAATCTCAGACCACATTGTAAATGAATAATACAAAAGTAAAATAAATAAAATCATCGTTAGCATAAGCATGTGAAAAACCGATTCTATTGCATGGTTCCGCCTTTTGAACCAAGTGAATATCGTTAAAAAGAACAGCATAAATATGATGCCTATTTGCAAACGACTTTCAAAATCAGTAAAATATAGAATAAAGACGGAGGCCAAGAAACAAAATTGAGTAAATATCATGAATAAAACCATTGTTACTCGTTTTGGTTCACGCGGCTTAGGCAGTTCATCTTCCCCTTCACTATACAAGGCGAGTAAATAATGACACTGCTGTTCTGGTAAAAGCTTTGTTTTTTGCCAGTAGTGAATCTCATTGATGATAATTTCTCTTCGTTGTTTGTCCATGTACGCCTCCTACCATTAAAAAAAAGAGCTTACCCCATTGGAGTAAACCCTTTTTAGATACAACCTATTCTAAAAAGTCCTTTAGACGTTTGCTTCTGCTTGGGTGACGAAGCTTACGCAGGGCTTTTGCTTCAATCTGACGAATACGCTCACGCGTAACACCAAAGACTTTTCCTACTTCTTCAAGCGTTCTTGTACGTCCGTCATCAAGTCCAAAACGCAGACGTAGGACATTTTCTTCTCTGTCTGTTAGCGTATCTAAAACGTCTTCCAACTGTTCTTTTAGAAGTTCATATGCAGCAGCATCAGAAGGAGCTAATGCCTCTTGGTCTTCAATAAAATCTCCTAAATGAGAATCATCTTCTTCACCAATTGGCGTCTCAAGCGAAACTGGCTCTTGAGCAATCTTAAGGATTTCACGCACTTTCTCTGGCGTTAATTCCATTTCTTCAGCTACTTCTTCAGGAGTTGGTTCACGTCCAAAGTCCTGTAAAAGTTGTCTTTGAACTCGAATCAGCTTGTTAATGGTTTCAACCATATGAACAGGAATTCGAATCGTACGTGCCTGGTCAGCAATAGCACGAGTGATTGCTTGACGAATCCACCACGTAGCATACGTACTAAACTTAAAGCCTTTTTGGAAATCGAACTTCTCAACAGCTTTGATAAGACCCATATTCCCTTCTTGAATTAAATCCAAGAAAAGCATTCCTCGACCAACATAACGCTTGGCAATGGAAACAACTAAACGAAGGTTTGCTTCTGCAAGGCGTCTTTTCGCTTCCTCATCACCTTGTTCAATTCGTTTAGCTAGTTCAATTTCTTCAGCTGCAGATAAGAGCTGTACGCGACCAATTTCCTTTAAGTACATACGTACAGGGTCATTTATTTTAATGCCAGGAGGCACACTTAGGTCATTTAGATCAAACTCTTCTTCTTTGGCTGCTTCAGGAGAACTTGGACCTTCATCGGATTCATTTTGCAAATCAATTCCTTGCTCACCGAGATACTCAAAAAACTCATCCATTTGTTCAGCATCTTGCTCAAAGCTCGCCATTTTTTCTGTGATTTCAGCATACGTTAAAACTCCACGCTTTTTGCCTACCTCCACTAATTGTTCTTTCACTTGATCGATGGATAATTCACCTTCCGTAACAGGACGTAATGGTTTATCTGCCATGCGATCCCCTCCTTCCATTGTTCAAAACGTAACATCATTTGTTGGCTTTCTATGAAAGCTCTCTCTTTAGCTGCTGAATTTCAATTAATAACCTGGCTTGTGCGATCGGATCATGTTCAAGCTTTGATTCGACTTCTTTCTGCTCTATTAATACCCTTTTTGGATAGTTCTCAATCTGTTTAACGTAATCTTCCAATTCTTCATCAGAACAATCGACATTAACAGTCATGGCTGAAAGCTCCGATGCTAATCGAACAATCCCAGGATCCTCGATACTTTGCAGAAACTCTCTAGGGCTTGCCTCATTCCCTTTTCCATAATAAGCAAGCAAGTACGCGTAAAGAGCTTGATGTTCATCCACATTAAATGCAGAACCTAAACGCTCCTGTATTCGCCAAGCAAGCTCTTCATCATTCATCATATGAACGAGCAGCATACGCTCTGCGTTTTGATAAGCTGGTAACAGCTTTTTATGTTTGAGCTGCCTAGGCTTGCGAATGACTTGCTTTTCAAGATTCTCATTAGCCGTATACGTGGTTTTGGATTCCTTATACAGTCGATATTGCTCTTGTTTAAGAACATCTAAGGATAAAGAAAACTCGTCAGCAATCTGTCTTAAGTAGTGATCTCGCTCTATGGCTCGAGGAAGTTTTGCAAGCTCTTGTAATACTTCTTCGATATAGACCATTCGTTCTCCTTCATCCTGGAGATTTTTCTCCTGACGAAGATACCTCATCTTAAATGCCATCACTGTTTGACCGTTCCCTATTACATCTGCTTGGAACTGCTCGGCACCATAACTTTTGATGTAGTCATCGGGATCAAGTCCTACCGGCATGTTTGCTATACTCACCATACATCCAGCCTGCTCTAAGACGCCGGCAGAACGGAAGGCCGCACTTTGACCAGCCTGATCTGAGTCGTAGCAAATTAACACGGTTTCTGCATTTCGCCTAAGGAGCTTAGCATGTTCTGGCGTTAGTGCCGTACCAAGTGTTGCCACGCCGTTTGTTACCCCTGCTCCCCAGGCAGCCACCACATCAGCTGCTCCTTCAAATAAAACAGCTACATTCGATTTTCGAATATGCGCCCTTGCTAAATGAAGGCCGTACAGAAGCTTGTTTTTTTGAAAGATGGGTGTCTCTGGACTGTTTAAGTACTTCGGCTTTCCTTCGCCTACTTGTCTTCCACTAAATCCAACCACTTTACCCTGCGCATCCCATATGGGAAACATGAGTCTACTTCTAAACCGGTCATATACCCCATCGGATTGCTCACGTTCAGCTAGTAAACCCGCTTCTACCATATCTTTAGGTTTAAACCCTTTTTTCTGTAGAAATGTAGAAAGGTTTTCCCAGCCAATTGGCGCAAACCCCATCTGGAACTGATCAATTTGATCCTTCGTAAATTCTCTCTTCGCAGCATACTCTCGTCCAGGCTTTCCCTCATCAGTGAGCGTAAAAACTCTGTTATAAAAAACAGCTGCTTCCACGTGGCCTTTATAAAGCTGCGTATGGCGGTTTTCTGAAGCTGACCCACTGCTCTGATACACAGTCTCTGGAAGTGAAATACTTGCATGGTCCGCTAAATACTTCACAGCATCAGTAAACGAATATCCTTCGTGCTCTCGTAAAAAGGTAAATACATTGCCTCCTGCCCCGCAACCGAAACAATGATACACCTGCTTCTCAGGAGATACTGAAAAAGAAGGTGATTTCTCGCCATGGAATGGGCACAGTCCTGTATATTGCTTTCCTTGCTTTTTTAATTGTACATACTGACTGATTACATCGACAATGTCGCTTGATTTACGAATCTGTTCAATCGTTTCCTCAGGTATTCGGGTACTCATATACATCACCGTTCATCAATAAAATCGACCACAAGACAATAAGATTCGAGTTTTTTTTCTGTTTTCCTTCTATTTTTGCAAAATAATCTTTAATTCTTTTACAAACCGATCACGGTCCTCTACTGTAAAAGGCTTTGGTCCCTTAGTTCGGATACCTCTTCTTCGCTTTTCGGCAGACTGATGTCGAACCTGCAAAAGAAATTCAATGGTTTCCTCAAGGTATCTATCTCCCCTTGGAGATAGAGCAGTCACTCCTTTTTTAAGCAGAAGGGATGCTAAAGCGTGATCCTGAGTGACACAGATATCACCTTTCTTCACATGATTCATAATATAAAGATCAACCGCTTCTTTGTCTGAATCAACCATGACTTGGCCTACTTCAGGCGGAAGAACCATCATGTGAGCATAGGACATGACAAAGACAATCTTGACATCCGTTTCAAATCGATAGGTTAAGATCTCATCTTTTACTGGACAGGAATCTGCATCAACATAAAGGTGAGTTGCTGGTTTTGTTTGATCCATACTATGTTCATTCCACACTCCCTTAAAAAATCCTGCTAAACAAGCAGAAAAAGTTGAAATTCGTCGAAACCTGAAAAAAATGAACTCTTTTTTGGCGTTCTACGTAACGTATCCCTTACTATCATTACCAAAAAAACTGGAAAAAGTCTTGACTTTTCAAATTTATTTGTTCTCACGTAAAAATAGACCATCTAAATATGAAATAAACTTTAAATCACAATTCTTTATTATACGTATTAATTGATCATTTGAACAGTGTTTTATCTTATCCGTGTTGAAAAGAATGAGTGACTACAATAATACAGTAATATAGCCATTCATCCACTACGGTAGAATCCCTCTCACAAACCCGCTGGAGTCTCTGGTTCAATAACCGCTCGTTTCACAAAAAATATAAACGGCGAATGATTCAACCGTTGAATCATTCGCCATTTGGGGGTTGGGGGTTAGTATTGTCCCAGCCCCTTATTCACAATTATTTACGTTGAAACATATTAGAGATTAAATTAGCAGTTTCTTCTACGGCCTTGTTTGAAACATCGACTACAGGACATCCTATGCGACTCATAACCTTTTCAGAATAGGCAAGTTCTTCTTTAATACGATTGATGTTCGCATAATTCGCTTCTGATTTTAAACCTAAGGCTTTTAATCGTTCGGTACGAATACTATTTAGTTTTTCTGGGCTTATTTTAAGTCCAATACATTTGCTAGGTGAGATTTTAAAGAGCTCCTCTGGCGGTTCAACCTCAGGTACAAGTGGTACATTTGCAACCTTAAGTCGTTTATGAGCTAAATATTGAGAAAGCGGTGTTTTGGACGTACGAGAGACTCCAATTAATACGACATCTGCTCGAATAATTCCTCTTGGATCTCGACCATCATCATACTTTACTGCAAATTCAATGGCTTCAACTTTACGGAAATAATCTTCATCCAACCGGTAGATCACACCTGGCTCGTATCTTGGCTTTTCGTTTGTAAGCTCTGAGACTTTTTGAAGCATCGGTCCAATAATATCAACCGTTTCTACCTGTTCTTCTTTAGCTCGTTGCAGTAAATAGTCCTTCATATCCGGTACAACTAAAGTAAACGCAATAAGTGCCTTTGCCTCTGCCGCTAAACAAATAACCTCTTCAATTGTACCTTTGTCTTCTACATAAGGGATTCGTCTTAGTTCAACTCCAGATCCACTAAACTGACTGACAGCGGCTTTTACAACAAGCTCAGCTGTCTCCCCTACTGAGTCAGATACTACATAGACAATCGGACGGTATGTCATTTCCACATCAGAACCTTTCCTTCACTTAAGCACATACTGTACTTAAATGGATTCGTTATTCGCAAGATCAACAAGCAGGCTGGTTATATTCGTTTTCGTAATACGACCAGTTACCTCTAGTCCACTTCCATGCTCTTTTTTTCTTACAATGGGCAGACCATCAATTTGCTTTAAGATCAGCTTTTTTGCTACGTCTATAATAAAGTCATCCTCATAACATACTGTCACATTAGGCATTCTGGTCATGATGATCCCTACAGGAATGGTTTCAAGGGATTTCTGCCCGAGACTTGCTCGAAGCAAATCTTTTCTTGAAACCACTCCTGTTAGGGTTGAATCCTTATCGACCACAAACAATGTTCCAACATCTTCTAGAAACATGGTTGTAATGGCCTCATAGACAGACGAAGAATCGTTCACGACTACCGGCCTTGATTTATAATGATCAACCGTAATCGTTTTTACTTTATCAGATAGAATTTCAGCATTCTGCTTACCAGCATAAAAATAGCCAACTCGTGGTCTTGCATCTAAATAACCTGACATCGTTAAAATGGCTAAATCAGGACGAAGAGTAGCTCTTGTTAACGAAAGCCTTTCAGCAATATGTTCACCTGTAATTGGACCATTTTCTTTTACGATACTAAGAATTTGCTCTTGCCTACTAGATAGCTCGATGGGATTTCACCGCCCTTTACCTTAAAAAACTAGCTTATTGAATTGCGCAAAGTCTTCAATTTCTTGAGCCAGCTGTTTCATTAATTGAAGTCTGTTATCTTTTACTTCTTTTTGGTCGGACATAACCATGATGTGTTCAAAGTATTGATGAACAATCGGAGCTGTTTGTTCTAGTGCTTGATAGGCAACATCTGCCTGGCCTTGTTCTTTTGATTGCTTTAATAAAGAAGATAGCTCTACATATCGATCATACAGTTGGTTCTCTTCTTCTTTTTCAAATAACTCTGGGTTAATAGTTACTGTCGCTTCTGCTTTTTTAGCAATATTAGTCACTCGGCTTAAAGCTTCTACAACCTTTTTGAATGACTCTTCTTTATGTGCATTTGACAGAAGCTCCGCTTTTTTGAATACCCAAGGAACTGATTCTTGTTCATTCGTTAAAACTGCGTCAATAACATCGTACTCAATGCCTCTATCAGATAATGCATGTTTCATTCGTAAGGTAAAGAACTCATAAAGCTGGTTAAGTGTTTCATTTTTATTCGCTAGTTTTAATCCGTTTTCCTCAGCTGTTTCAACTGCAAGTGCAAGTAATTGATCAAAAGCTAAGTCAATTTGCTTCTCAAGAATCATCTGTACTAGACCTAAAGCTTGACGTCTTAAGGCATAAGGATCTTGAGAACCTGTTGGGATTAATCCAATCGCAAAACAAGAAACAATGGTATCCAGTTTATCTGCCATACTTACAATAAGACCGAGGTCTGACTCCGGTAAGCTGTCTCCAGCAAAACGAGGGTAATAATGCTCGCGGATTGCTTTTGCTACATCCTTATTTTCACCAAGATGCTTTGCATACACTTCCCCCATTAATCCTTGAAGCTCTGGAAATTCACCGACCATTTGCGAAACCAGATCAAATTTACTGATTTCAGCTGCTCGTTGGACAAGTTCACCCGATACATTCTGGAATCCAACTTGTGCGTTTAGCTTTGCTGCAATACTCTTGATGCGCTTCACTTTGTCACCCAGAGATCCAAGCTCTTCATGGTACACAATGGAATCAAGCTGTTTAACAGCGGCATCAATATTCATTTTTTGATCTTCTTTGTAGAAGAAGGCAGAATCAGAAAAGCGTGCACGTAATACTTTTTCATTTCCCCTTGCCACATTCTCTAGATGGTTGCGGTCCCCATTACGAACCGTAATAAAATGCGGTAAAAGTTGACCATCTTTATTCTCAACCGGGAAGTAGCGTTGATGCTCCTTCATCGTTGTTAAAAGAACTTCTTTTGGTAAAGTTAAAAACTCTTCTTCAAATCGACCACTTAACGCTGTTGGCCATTCAACAAGATTAGTGACTTCCTCTAGCAGGTCTTCATTTACTGGAATAACCCATCCCTCGTGATCAGCTAGCTCCTTTAATTGCTCACGAATCACTTGTTTCCGTTCATTTGGATCAACTAGTACAAACTGTTCTCTTAATAGCTCCTGGTAATCTCCTGGGTTTGAGATTGTCATGTCTTTACCCAAAAAGCGATGCCCGCGACTTGTCTTTCCTGATTCAATTGAGGTGATTGAAAATGGAACAACCTGTTTGTCATACAAAGCAACGATCCATTGAATTGGACGAGCAAAACGCAAGCTATAATCATGCCATCTCATATTTTTGGGGAAATGTAGAGATGTAATTAACTCTTTTACATGCGGAAGTAATTCAATGGTTTTCTTTCCTTCTTGGAACGTTTTTGCAAAAACATATTCCGTCCCTTTCACTTCCTGTGTAAATAAATCATCTGCTGTAACGCCTTGACCGCGAGCAAAACCAAGCGCAGCCTTTGACCAGCTTCCATCTTCTGCAATCGCAATTTTTTTTGCTGGACCACGAGCTTCACTTTCAAGATTTGGCTGACTATCTTCTAAATCAGTAATTAGAATGGCCAATCGTCTTGGAGTCGCATACCCTTTTACTTCTGAACAAGCTAAACGTTGTTCTTTTAACCACTCCTCCACCAAATGTGTGAGTTGGTTAATAGAAGATGTGACAAATCGTGCTGGCAGTTCTTCAAGTCCAATTTCAAGTAGAAAATCATGTTTACTCATGGTTAGACTCCTCCTTTTCTTTTAACAGAGGGAAACCAAGGCGTTCCCGTTCTTCATAATAAAGTCTCGCTGCACGACGAGCTAATGTACGGACACGTCCGATATATCCTGTACGTTCCGTCACAGAAATCGCTCCACGCGCATCTAGAAGATTAAAGCTGTGCGAACATTTTAAAATGTAATCATAAGCAGGTAACACAAGCTGTTCATCTAAAGCTCTTCCTGCTTCTTTTTCATAGGTTTGGAATAGAGTAAACAGCATAGACGTATCTGATACCTCAAATGTGTATTTCGAGTGTTCATATTCAGCTTGGCTAAAAATATCACCATATGTGAAGCCTTCTACCCATTCTAAATCAAATACATTTTCCTTATCTTGAATATAAGAAGCTAGACGCTCTAGTCCGTACGTAATTTCAGATGAAACAGGACTAGCTTCCATTCCGCCTACTTGTTGGAAGTACGTAAATTGAGTAATCTCCATTCCATCTAACCATACTTCCCACCCAAGACCAGCGCAGCCTAGTGTAGGGTTCTCCCAATTGTCTTCAACAAAACGAATATCATGTTCAAGTGGATTAATTCCAATCGCTTTTAAACTGTCCAAATAAAGCTCTTGAATATTTAAAGGAGATGGCTTCATGACCACCTGGAATTGATGATGCTGGTATAAACGGTTTGGGTTTTCCCCATAACGACCATCTGCTGGACGTCTTGAAGGCTCAACATAAGCCACGTTCCACGGCTCTGGACCGATTGTTTTAAGTAACGTAAAGGGACTCATGGTTCCGGCACCCTTTTCCGTATCATATGCCTGCATAATGATGCAATTTTGTTTTGCCCAATATTCTTGTAACGTTAAAATCATTTGTTGTACATTCATTGTACAGCCTCCCTGTCTTTAATTCGCATAAGAACGAGATCCATGCAAAAAGCTCCCGTCCCTACGCTGATATCAGCGTAGGGACGGGAGCTTTCCCGCGGTTCCACCCTACTTATCCGTACATATTGTACGAACCACTTTCGTTTTGGATGCTCCGAAATGCCTTTCGCTGCTTACTGAATCTTGGGCTCACACCGTCCCCAAGTCGCTTTAATCAGTGGATAGCAGGTACTTCTTTTCATCACTGCATCAATCTATTAGTAAAATCATACATAAGTTCACACTACGTGTCAATATTAGTACCGAGATTCATTCGTTCAAGCTGATCTAGAAAACGTCGTGACTTCAATGTGACTCCTGAATATTCATCATAATACGCACGTATAATATCTTTAAGCTCTTGTTTTGTTTCTTTTTTTAAGGAGATTTCTCCAAGGCGGTGCAGGTCCATCTCATAGAACAATCGCAGCAAACGACTTGTCTGGGTTGAGCATGGAAATGCGTGCTCATCTTTATGCAAACAAGCTCTGCACAAAAATCCACCAAACCGAATCGAAAAAGCAACAGGAGTTTCAACCGAACCACAAGAGACGCATTGATTTAAATTAGGACTGATACCTGCCACATCCATCATCTTCATCTCGAAGATTCGAGTTATGACTTCTGGATCTGCCCCTTCTTCCATTTTAAGAAGACTTACATACAACCAATCAAATAAAAAGAAATAGCGATGTTTCTCTTCGGTTAACTTATCAACAAGCTCAGCCATATACATGGCATATGAAGCGAGAGTCAAATCTTCACGGATCTTTCGGAAAGATTTAATTGGATCACCTTGGTTTAAGGTTCCAAGTCCATTCCCTTTATAAATCACAAAAGAGCCGTATACAAACGGCTGCGAGATGGCGGTAAGCTGACTTCTGGGCTTTTTAGCTCCTCTAGCCATGACGCCTACCTTCCCTCTTTCTTTTGTGAGGAGAGTAATAATTTTATTTGTTTCACCGTAATCAACGGTTCTAATAACAATGGCTTCTACTTTATCTAACATGATAACCACCTAGCTGTTTGTTACTGAGAAGTTGGATCAAACGTCAAATCGCTAGCTCCAGTATCTTCAGGACCATTCTCCGCTTCTGAATCGCGCTCAAGCTCCTTAATTAATAAATACGTATCAAGATTTCCTGTGTTGGTAAAAACCTTCCAAGATAAGTCGAGCATGTCAGAATTCACTCCTTTGTCAAAGAATTCGTTCCATCTGTACTCCTAGTTTCACCTGATAAAGTTAGAACATGATAAGGAAATATTACTAAATGAATGACCTTGACAAGATAATGACTATTCTCAAACCATTTTCCCCGTATCTTTTCTTTAATGATAAGGCTTTCCTCACAAAAAAACAATGGTTAGAAACCCAACCATTGTAAAAAAATCTCGTCTTAATATTCGTCAGAGCGGAACCCGAAATCTCGTAACTGAGCAGGCTTATTCCGCCAATCCTTTTCAACCTTTACCCATAATTCAAGAAAGACTTTTGTACCAAGTAATGCTTCAATATCTTCTCGAGCTTGTTTGCCGACTTCTTTAAGTAAGGCTCCACGTTTTCCAATGACAATTCCTTTTTGTGATGAACGTTCCACAACAATCGTTGCTTGAATATCAATCATGTCCTTATGCTCACGACGTTTCATGCTCTCAAGTCCAACAGCAATGGAATGCGGGACTTCCTCATGTGTCAGTTGAAGTACCTTTTCACGAATTAACTCAGCCACAATAAATCGCTCTGGATGATCCGTTACTTGATCTGCAGGATAATACTGTGGACCTTCTTCAAGCTTGTCCTTAATCTGCTCAAGCAGGACAGGAACATTATTCCCACTTAATGCTGAGATTGGAATGATTTCTTTGAATTCGTGCTTTTGTCTATATGTATCAATCAAACCTAATAATTCATCTGGATGTACAAGATCAATTTTGTTGATTAATAAAAACGCCGGTGTTTTTGTTTCCTTTAACCGATTAATAATGTATTGCTCTCCTGGTCCAAACCCTTCATTGGCTTCAACTAAGTATAAGATAATGTCTACTTCACGTAATGTATCCTTTGCGACCTTCATCATAAAATCACCAAGCTTATGCTTAGGCTTATGGATACCAGGCGTATCAATGAAAACGATTTGAGAATCATTATCCGTATAGACACCTTGAATTTTGTTACGAGTTGTTTGAGGCTTGTCTGACATAATCGCAACTTTTTGACCAATCACTCGGTTCAACAATGTTGACTTTCCGACATTTGGTCTACCGATTAAACAGACAAATCCTGATTTGTGTTCGTTTTCTTGATGATTATTCATTCATATCCCCCGCTTTAAATGCTCCAGGCAGTAATTCTGCCACTGATGTTTTAACTATTTTTCCATTTGTACTACCTAAGTATACAGGAACATCCGGACCGCATAATTCCATCATTACTTGACGACAAGCACCACACGGCGAAACAGGCTCCTCTGTATTTGCAATAACAGCTACGGCTTGAACTTCACGATTGCCCTCAGAATATGCTTTGTAGAGAGCTGTTCGCTCAGCACAATTCGTTAGACCAAACGAGGCATTTTCAATATTTGCACCATGAAAGATAGTGCCATCGGCCATTAGAAGCGCAGCTCCTACTGGAAACGACGAGTAAGGAACATACGCGTTCGTTCTTGCCTTTGCTGCTTCTTGCATTAATTGCTCGTTCATCAACGTCACTCCTAAAGGATTAAAATAAAAGATCTAGTAGTGGTGGACCAAAAAGAAGCAGCCCAATCACCACAGCAAAAACCCCAAAAACAAACACGGCGGCCGCCGCGACATCTTTTGCTCTTTTCGCTATCGGATGAAATTCTTCCGTGTATAAATCAACGGTTCGTTCTATTGCCGTATTCATAATTTCTAATGAAAACATGCCACCGATTACAAGCAAAAGAATCATCCAATGCATCAATGGAAACTGAAGCCACCATGCTAGTGCGATAACTAAGAGAGAACACCCTAAATGGATTTGCATATTCTGTTCGTACTTCACAACATGTTTTAATCCATGAGTCGCAAAAACAAATGATCGAAGTAACCGTCTGAATCCTTTTTGGTTTCTATCTGACAAGCCCATAACTTGTTAAGATCTCCTCCTGACGGCCAAACATTTCTTTTTCTTCAGACTCCGTTAGATGATCATAGCCAAGTAAATGAAGAAAACCATGAACAACCAAAAAGCCGAGCTCACGTTCAAAGGAATGACCGTAATCGTCTGCCTGTAATGAAATTCTAGGCACCGAAATAATAATATCTCCAAGAAGATTTGGCATCCCACTAATCGGTTCAACCACATCATCTTCCCCTTCATTTAATGCAAAAGACAAGACATCGGTTCCTTGATCCTTTCCTCTATGCTCTTTATTTAATTCTCTTATCTCTTCATCATCTACAAAGCTAATAGATACTTCGTAATCGCCAACAAGCTCTTGAACCTTTGAGGCATGTACAATAATGTTCTGTATAAGATCTAGTTGTTTACTTGTTAGTGTGTTCGTCTCGTCCATGGTTTCCACGAGTATCGTCATGTTCTTTCCCACCTTTTTTCATTTCATCTGGATATTCAATTCGTTGATGGAATGTCCCTTTTAACGTCTCGAGCATGGACAATGCGATGTCATTTAACTCTCTTAACGTAATTTCCGATTCATCAAACTGACCGTCTTCCAATTTTTCTTTAATAATCTTATTTACCATCGCTTCAATCTTGTCTGGTGTTGGCTTAGACATCGAACGCACAGCAGCCTCCACACTATCAGCAATCGCAACAATACATGCTACCTTATTTTGAGGCTTTGGTCCAGGGTAACGGAATTGAGATTCTGGTAATGGCTGTTCTACATCCTGATTCGCTTTATGATAAAAATATTTAAGTAAGCTTGTTCCATGGTGCTGTTCGGCTATATCTACAATTTCTTTTGGCATCTTGTATTCTCTGAGTAAGTCTGCCCCATCATACGGATGCGAGATAATAATCGTTGTACTAAGCTGTGGTGAAATCTTATCATGTGGATTATCCTGCCTCAACTGGTTTTCAATAAAGAAGTGAGGTCGTTTAGTTTTACCTACATCATGATAGTACGCACCCACTCTTGCTAACAACCCATTCTCTCCAAGACGTTCACATGCTGCCTCTGCAAGATTCCCAACAACCACACTATGATGATACGTTCCAGGAGCTTCTGTTAAAATTTTTCGTAGTAACGGGTGATTCGGGTTGGATAATTCAATGAGCTTTGAAACGGATAAGATTGAAAAGCCGGTTTCAAAGAAAGCAAGCAATCCAATCGTCAAAATTGCCGAGGCAATTCCTGAGAAAGCCGCACTGGCTACATGGGAACCTACTTCAATCCAGTTATGCTGTAACCCCTTAATAAAAAGCAGTGTTAAGACAGCAATGACATTAATACACGCTACTAAAAATCCAGCTTTTAGTAACCTTGTAATCCGATTTGATGTATCTAGGAATAACGCACCTGCAAGCGAGCTGACTAAAAGATAGAAGCCGTACGTAACATTAAACGATGACGCACCATCTTGACTATAAAGTACGGTTCCAACAATCGCATACAGCACACTCGAAAATAAAGCAATTCTAGTATTTAACAATAGCGTGAGGAGCATCGTGCCTGTAGCAACTGGTACTACATAACCGACCCCAGCAATATTAATTAACTCTGTATAACTTGTCACCTTCATCAAACACGTCACAATAACAAAAACAAGAATAAACATGAGAAAGTGCGAATTGTTATTCTTAACTGTGGTATTTGATTCTTGAATAAAGTAAAGCATCATCCCCATGATAATCATCACAAACATACCAAGACCAATATAAGGATAGAAATTAAGCGATTCATCCAATAACCCAACTAATTTCAATTGAGCATATGTTTCGTTATTAATGACATCTCCTTGCTGTACTAACAATTGGCCTTCTCTGATCATCACAGATTCAACGTTCTCAGAAGCCTCTTCACGCAGTCGTTCTGTAGAGTCTCGATCATACACATAGTTTGGAATAATCGCAAATTGACCGACTTCTACCATAGCATCTCGCAAGCGGTTACTGACAGTAGATATATTAATTAAATCATCTACCTGATTTCTAGCTTCTTGCAAATCGTTAGCTTCAATTTGTTCACTCATCACTTCAAAGACAGTGTTTGATGTGGCCTCTTTCGCTAATACAAGCTGAGACTCGGACGTTTCTAATAATGTAATAATTGTTTCATCCGATAGTTGGTTACTTGTTCCAGAAGAAAGCGCATCCTTCACGCTATTTAAACTCTCTTCCAAACGTTCATCCTCATCTAACTCTTCTTCATTTTCCTCTGAATCAGACTCCGATGAAGCTTGATCTTTTTTTACCTGAATCACTAATTCAAAAATATCATTCACGCGTCCACCTTGTGTTTCAGCATAATTTTGCTTTAACACATAATTCGGTTCAACGTTGTCCACGGCCTCACTTTGTAACTGCTCGGTGGCTTGTCTATTTTCAATCGTAATAGGTGACCTGATATCTTCTTCGGCTGTATCAGAAAGATGAATATCTAATTGCTCCGGAATCACATTTCCAAGCATCATAAAATAAAGAAAAATAGCTGTTAGAAAAACGAGTATCGTTTTTATGTAACGATGTTGCTTAATCTCATTCCACCATGTTTTCACTGATTTTGGCTTCTTTGTCACTCTGTTCACCTCAACTTCTAATCCGAGAAATCAGTTAACGATAGACTATTCTGTAAGAGAAGCAGACCAAAGGATTGGTCTGCTTACTAGTTGTAGATGGTATGTATAAACGATCCAGAGCCACTAAATAGACTGACTTGGATCGTTTTGATCGTATGCTTGGATAATTTTTTGGACTAACGTGTGTCTCACCACATCTGATTGCTGTAGATAAATCATTCCAATGCCTGATACATGCTTTAAAATACCGCTAGCCGTTTCAAGACCGGATTGTTTTCCTTTTGGCAAATCAATTTGAGTTAAGTCACCGTTAATAACCATTTTTGAGCCAAATCCCAGTCGCGTAATGAACATCTTCATTTGTTCTTTTGTTGTGTTCTGCGCTTCGTCTAAAATGACAAAAGCATCATCTAAAGTTCGACCACGCATATATGCAAGCGGAGCCACTTCAATTGTTCCACGTTCCATTAACCGTGCTGTTTGTTCAACTCCCAGTACATCATGTAATGCGTCGTAGAGAGGTCTCAAATAAGGATCAACCTTTTCCTTAAGATCACCCGGTAAAAAACCAAGACTTTCGCCTGCTTCTACTGCTGGTCTTGTTAACACAATCCGGTGAACGGCGCCATCTTTTAATGCATTAACAGCCATGACAACGGCCAAGTAGGTTTTTCCAGTACCCGCTGGTCCAATTCCAAACGTCATGTCCTTTTTGCGAATTTGAGTTACGTAATGCTTTTGTCCAAGTGTCTTTGCCCGAATCACTTTTCCTTTTACAGAAGTCGCAATTTTCTCATCGTATAAATCATATAGTTCACTTAATTGACCGTTCTTTGCAAGACCAGCAGCGTAAACAACATCACGATCAGAAACACTCATTCCAATTCTTAATAAATGCAATAATGATTGGAACAGGTCAGCTGTCTGTTCAATCGCTTCACTGTGTCCAGTAACAGAGATCTCTTCTCCTCTTGTCACAATTTGAACGTTAAGGCTTTCTTCCACCCTTTTTATGTGTGAATCATTGGGACCAAATAAGAGTTGTACTTCATTTGTGTTTTTTGGTTCTAGATGTAGTACTCTGGTTTCTGACAAATCGCCTCAATCTCCTTGAATTATCGGTTTTTCCTTCGCAATATCTTCAATGACTTGATAATGTATCGTTAGGTTCACTTTACCATTGTCAACCGCTTCGTGCAAAAGTTTTCCACTTAAAATCTCTGCATCGTCAGGCAGTTGATCTCTTAATTCACGTTCTGCTTGTTCCATTCCAACCTGCTTGGCTTCTTCCTCTGTATACGTTCGATTAAACGAATGGGTTTCATGAATTTCCTTATGAGTTAACGAAATAGGAAACTCCCATCCGAACAGGTGAAATGATTTTTCCTTTTCAAATTCCTGTACCTCGGGATAGTCCGGTTTACCGAACCCCCAGATCGGAACACGCCAATCATTATATGTGAGTGAATATCTAGAAGAATGCTTTCCTGTTAACGTTGTAAAGGATGCTTCTAGTGGAACGCTTACTTTAGAAGTGTACCATATTTCTCCTAAAACTTGTCCTTTTGCTGGAACCGTTTGCTGACGATCTTCTTTTGTACCAATTGTACCTGATACTAAAAGATCTCCTGGCATCACATAATCATTAACACGCACTTCAGGATGTCCATGCTCGACGAATAATTTGTGAATGACTGCTTTCTTTGAGGCAACTAAATGTCTGGGACTTAATAACTCAGCTTCTTCTGGTAATTGATGTTCAACAATTTCAAACTCATAAATTGTACCTTTTTGTCTAACTCCGATCCACGTTGCATCTGTTACCCTTTGTTGAATCTCTTGTTGGATCTTCTCAACTGGAGGTAACTTTGCTTGGAACGTTCCTCTTTTGATACCGAGTTCCGTTGCAGCTTGTTGAACCTCATTCGCAATTTTGGGAGAGCCCCCTTTTACCTGTATACCCCAGACCATTTGAGAACATACCAGAATCAAGATAAAGAAACTTACAAGCCCAAGCGTAAAACCGCTACGTTTTTTCATTGCCATCCATAGAAAAGGTAATCCATGTCTTTTCTTAAAGTACAACTTACACTCGTAGCGTTTGCGTAAAGTCTTTAACACCATAATGTCTTTTAATGCAATATGAAAGCCCATTCGATCTTCACCCAATTTGCGTATCGACCAAATGGCTAGTCCATTATGCAAACACGCGTTTAACAGACGCTCTGTGTAAACGCCTGTTAATTCAACAAAAACGTAGCCCTTAAAGTGTGTCATCCAATGATTTAACATAATATCCCCCTTTATCAACACAATCTATGTTAGGAGTGATCATCTGAGTCGTTAATGTAGATTACTTGATCAATTCTACCTTCAAGCAACAACTCTTCCGGGTATATGGTTTTGATCACAAATTGATCTCCTTTGATTAATACTTGGCCTTGCTTTAATAACAAACGCAATTCTGAAGTTGAAAAACGAAGAACTCCTTTATGGTTTTCAATATAGATATGCAACTGACCAATCATTGTAATCCTGGGCAGGTCCATCATGACGTCTGCGGGAAGCTGCATATGCTGCATCATCCATTTTCGTACAGGTCCCATCAGTTTTCCCATGCACCATTCCCCCTCCATGTATGCTTATGTTAAAACGAAGCAGGATATCACTTTATTCCAAATCGGAGCGTACGTGAACATAAAAAAGAACACAGATAAAAGTCTAAAGACTTCCATCTGTGTTCAATGTAGTATTAATTACTTACGACGCGTTGGAGCAAATGCTTGATGTGGATTTTTAGCACGTGGCTTACCGAGAACCTCGGCCCAAACAACAGCTTTCATCGCATCTTGTTTTGATAGGTTACCAACACTTAAATCAAGACGACCTGAAGAATGTGTACGGTTTTCAGACGTGGCGCTCAATTGAACCTGCTTTGGAGCTTGTTCCTCTGATTCACGCTTTCTTCGTTTATATTCTTCTAGCCTATCATATAATTCATTTTTAGTATTTGTTGCTTGAGTCGTCTCTTGCTCACGATGTTGAGAGGGGGCATACTGATCCGTCACCATATCTGGCTCTTGTTCTTGTTGCTGCCTAGGTTGCGGCTCTGCTTTTGCCTCTTCTTGTGTAAAGATATCGCGCCAATTTATTTCTTTTGACTCCTCTTGTTTTTGTTGAGGTTGGTTTTGACCCTGTTGTTGATTCGTTTGCCCCGCACCTTTAACCATTCGACCTAAAAAGCTAATAATCGCTATGATGAAGAAGATTAAAAGTGGGCTTCCGAGTAGGGTAGAAATTAACTCTTCCAATGTGTATCCCTCCTTTTCAAAGGAAAGGCAAATTAGTTACTGTCGTTGTTAGTTGAATCATTATCGTCCGTTGACTTACTGATTGAATCTCTCATATCAGTATCTGCCATTACGTTCTGATAATTCATGTAATCCATTACACCCATACGACCTGTACGTAGTGCTTCAGATAAGGCAAGTGGTACTTCAGCTTCAGCTTCCACAACTTTTGCACGCATTTCTTCAACACGCGCTCTCATTTCCTGTTCTTGTGCTACAGCCATTGCACGACGTTCCTCTGCTTTTGCTTGTGCAATATTCTTATCCGCTTCTGCTTGATCCGTTTGTAGCTCTGCACCAATGTTTTTACCGATGTCAATATCGGCAATATCAATGGAAAGGATTTCGAATGCTGTTCCTGAATCTAATCCTTTTGATAATACAGTTTGAGAAATCATATCAGGATTTTCAAGGACTTTCTTGTGGTCTTTTTGCGAACCAATCGTTGAAACAATTCCTTCACCAACACGAGCGATAACCGTATCTTCCCCGGCACCCCCGACAAGACGGTCAATGTTAGCACGAACGGTAATTCTTGATTTTGCTTTAATTTCAATCCCGTCCATTGCCACACCGGCAATAAAAGGTGTTTCAATGACTTTTGGATTAACACTCATTTGAACAGCTTCAAGTACGTCGCGTCCTGCTAAGTCAATCGCAGCTGCACGTTCAAATGGTAGTTCAATGTTCGCACGTTGTGCTGCAATTAATGCATTTACTACACGGTCAACATTACCACCTGCTAAGTAGTGTCCCTCTAGTCTTGACGTGTCTAAGTCAATTCCTGCTTTTACAGCTTTGATTAACGGGTTCACAACACGAGCCGGTACAACTCGACGAAGTCTCATCCCAATTAATTCAAAGATACTGATTTTCACTCCTGCAGCGATGGCCGAAATCCATAGCGCTACTGGAACAAATGTAAATAGTACAGCAAGAAGTATAATTACAACTGCTATAGCGATGAGAATGAAAATCGTTCCTTCATTATCAAATGGCATATCTTATTCCTCCTTTTGTTTATGATCAGCCTGCACCTCTCGAACCACTATACGCGACCCTGATGTGTAGACGACCTTCAATAAGCTACCTTGTTCAATATATCCACCCTCAGAAACCACGTCAAGGCGTTCCTCACCAAATAATGCAGATCCAGCAGGACTCAGTCTCGTTAAAGCCTTACCGTGCTGGGAAAGGAGCTCTGTACGTGTTTCGTTAGAAAGATATCCTTGCTCGCTTGTTGTTGATGATTTTAAAACCATTTTCTTCCACGGACCCCGGTCCCCAAGGAAACGGAATAAGAGAATCGCAGCTAGTAGCGATACAATTAAAGCCACTCCCACTGCAAAAAGCATGGTTGCGGTCGAAAAGGATGCTAAGAAAAGACCACTAATAATGGACGCTATGCCCAGCACCCCAAAAACCCCGAATCCAGGTATAAAAATCTCTATCACAATAAGTATAACACCCACCGAAAAGAGTATAATGGATTCCCATCCTGCAAAGCCTGCAAATAAATGTCCAAAGAAGAAAAGTCCTAAGGATGCAAGTCCAATCATTCCCGGAATACCAAACCCCGGAGTATATAGCTCTAATATGAGCCCTAAACTACCGACAGATAATAAGATCGGAATAACGATAGGGTTTGTCACAAACCGAGCAATTTTCTCAGCAAAGCTGACTTCAGAATTAATTATTTCTGCATCAGGTAAATTTACAACCTCTAACGAGAGTATCTCATCAATCGATCTAGCTGTTCCTTCTGAATACTCAACATCAATGGCATCTTCTGCACCAAGTGTTAAAAAGGTTCCTTCTGGAGAGTTTAATTTAGGGAGATCGTGATTTGTACTGGCCATCGCTAGTGCAAATTGTGGATCCCGACCATTTTTCTCTGCAGCATTTTTCATTTGATTTAACCAATATGATTGCGCTTTTTCTTCTGCCGCATTCCCTGCTCCATCAATGACTCCAGCCGCTCCCATGCTGCCTTGTGGATGCATAACAATGTGATCAGCATTTAATGCAATGTATGCGCCCGCTGAAATAGCATTCGGGTTAACGTAAGCCGTAATATCAATGTCCGTTTGATTTAGAAGCTGAGCAATATTTCCAGCTGCATCAACTGCGCCACCCGGTGTATCAATATCTAAGATAATATGGTCCGCTTGTTCTCTTTCAGCTTCAGCAAGAGCCCGTTCGAGAAACTTCTCCAACCCCCGTTCGACAGTCTGCTCAACAGGAATCACATAAACGCTCGGTTTATCATCCGTGGTTGAGGCGACCATGTACAGTTGGACAGGTATGAGTAAAAACCCAAGAAACAGAGCTGAAAGTGATAACAAGAGAATGCCTTTCCTCATTCGGTTCACACCCTCCCTCCTTTCAAAAGATGTATAGTATCATGTACGAATGAATGAAGATAAAGTTTCACTTTTTATTTCACTCGTTTGATTTCTCTCACTTACTTTAAGTGTAGCATGATGTTCATGGGACATTCCACTTTTGGGCGGTGACGCTTTCACGACTGTTTACTTAAATGACAAAAAGCCGATCTCTAAGAGACCGGCTTTGAATTCATTTTTATGAAAGCGACTCTAGAACGAGACGATTAATCACGGATCCATCTGCCTTACCTTTAACCTTAGGCATAATAGCACCCATAACCTTACCCATGTCCGATTTGTTCTCGGCACCAGTTTCGGCAATCGTTTCTTCTACGATTTGTCTCACTTCATCTTCAGTAAGCTGCTCGGGCAAGTACTTATGAAGGACAGCAATTTCTTCACGTTGCCGCGTCGCCAGATCTTCACGACCCGCCTGCTCAAACTCGTGGAGGGAATCCTTGCGCTGTTTAAGCTCACGATTCAGCACCGTTAGGCTATCTTCTTCAGATAATTCATGCCCTAGTTTAATCTGCTCATTCTGAATGGAAGCTTTGACCATCCGTATTACAGCTAGTTCTAGTTTATTTTTACTCTTCATCGCTATCTTCATATCCTGGTTTAACCGTTCAAGAAGACTCAGGTGAATTCACCCTTTCAAAAAGCCTAATTAGAATTTACGTTTTCTAGCGGCTTCAGATTTCTTTTTACGCTTCACACTAGGCTTTTCGTAGTGCTTACGTTTTTTAACCTCAGCCATCGTTCCTTCTTTAGAGATAGACTTCTTAAAGCGACGAAGTGCAGCATCAATCGATTCGTTTTTGCGAACGCGAGTTTCTGCCATAATATTTCCCTCCCTCCGAAAACAACCAAGCTCAAGACGCAGATATGCTTCATACACGTCTCTAACTATTATAATATATATGATTATAATCGGTCAACCGTCTTTCGGCAACCCTAAACTGTTAATTTGTGCGTTTTCATTACGTTTTTCGTGTAAAAAGTATACATGAATCGTACATCTTGTCCATACGTATGGTATAGAGGTGACGACATGTTTGCAGAAATCAGTACTCGCTTTATCGCCTATCTAGCTATTTTTTTATTTGGTTTAATTGTGATGAGACACGGTCTTTACCAGCTTGCCCAAGCTAGACTAGAAGGGTGGCTTACAACATTAACAGATTCGCCATGGAAAGGTATGCTTATTGGCATGTTAATCACGGCTACCCTCCAAAGTAGTACGGCAGTGATGGTCATGTTAGTTGGTCTAGTTGCGGCACGAATGATCCCTTTTACACATACGATTGGTGTAATCTTAGGAGCAAATATCGGAACGACAATTACCGCTGAGTTGATTACCTTTCAGATTGATTCCTATGCCTTATGGATTCTAGCAGGTGGCATGATCCTTCTGCTTTTCCGTCATACTCTTACGTATTCACTGGGCAGCTTATTTGTTGGGCTTGCCTGTTTATTTTTATCGATGAGTGGTTTCTCTTCCTTAGCAGAGCCAATTGCAGCCTTCCCTGCAGCAAGAGACCTCTTTCAATGGGCTTCTTCTCACTCTGTGAATGGGATGCTTTTGGGAGCCGTTCTAGCAGCAATTATTCAATCTAGTACAGCTTGTATTGCCATTGCAATGGGCTTTCTAGAAGATTCTGGAATGAGTTTACCAACAGCCATCGCCATTATGATCGGTTCCAATATTGGAACTTGTTTAACCGCACTTCTTGCAAGTATCGGAACAAACCCCGCTGCAAAAAAAGTTGCTTTTGCAAATGTTTGGCTAAACACACTTGGAGCGCTTTGTTTTCTTCCATTTATAAATGGGTTAGCATCTATTTCTATCATGTTATCCGAGCATCCAAGTGTTCAGCTTGCTCACGCAAGTGTGTTGTTTAATGTTATTTGTTCAATGTTGCTTTTACCACTCGTTCAGCCGTTCACACGATTTATTGAGTTTGTTCATCGTAAGCTTTAAACGCCAAAAAAGAGAGCGGGACATAACATTAATGTAGCGAGTAAAACACGAATATAGCAAATAATCCGCTACAGGAGAATCCCTCGCACCCGCGGGGATTTGCCTCAGCCACTTTCTGTTCCGTAGGAGCATTCCTGTGGGTTTTCTTTTGACCTATTTACACAAAAAAAGTCCTCCGTTAAGATGCAAGTAATCACACAAAACATCA